>CANQQM010000057.1 GCA_947626005.1 uncultured Clostridia bacterium | reverse complement strand
ATAGGTCGAGGGCTTGATCTCAACGAAAGTTGAGAGTCAGCAAGTCTCTTTTACGAACTATGATTTTTACGGTTCGAGGATTGTCCTACATTCTTTCTCCCGTGTTTGCTGTGTAGTTGTCAGTTTGCGAAAATTCACGAAATTCTTCTTGCGAAGAATTTCCGTGAGGAAACCCACCGAAACGCCTTAAAGGGCTCGACCTCTCGTTCGTTTCATCGGACAAGAAGCCGAACGGATTCGGCAAATTGAGGCGCCTACGGCGGAAATGAATTCCGTCTAAGGCAAGCAATTCGAAGCGTGGGGAAAGCGGCTGAATGTCGTTAAAGGGGGAAACTTTTAACGACAAACCATGATATAACGTCTCGCAAGAGACCTTATATACCATGGTGGTGACGATAGCAGAGAGGATCCACCTGTTCCCATCCCGAACACAGAAGTTAAGCTCTCTTACGCCGAAAGTACTTGGTCTAACGACCCGGGAGGATAGGTAGTTGCCGGATTTATTGCTCCTTAGCTCAGTCGGTAGAGCACGCGGCTGTTAACCGCGGTGTCGTCAGTTCGAGTCTGACAGGAGCAGCCACGTCGCGGCAAGGCGACGTTTCAAAGAAACGGCTTTCAGCCGTTTCTTTCCTTTTACGCCTGCCGCTCCTTTTCGCAAAAAATCTTTCTGCGAAATCTTTTTTGCGAGGAGAAAGGGCCCATTCATTTTAAGCCTGACTCGGTCAGCCGGATAGGAATGAGCCGAACCGATCGGTTGCTCATTCCTATTTTATCTATCCGAAAATCATAAAGGGGAAAGTTATGGAAGGAACGATTCTTATCAAGCTGTACCGCAACGCGATTTCGTGCGGGGGCTATTCCGATCTCAATCCGGAAAACTTCGAGCAGCGGAAGAGGAGAGCGGCGGAGATTGCGCGGTCTCACGGAAAGAGCTCGCTGTTCACGGTATGCCAAGCCGCGGACATCTGCGAGTCCGATTCGTTTTGCGAGATCGTTACCGATACGGAACTGACCGACGAGGAGATCGCCTTCTACAAAAAGACGGCCGAGGGCTTCTGCGGCGACGCGGAAATCGTCGGCAGGGAACCGAAAGAGCATCAAATCTCGGCGCCTGTCTTCATCTATACCGTCAAAAACATGAAAATGCTTTGATATGGAGGCCGCGGCAGTCATTCTATGCGGTAAAGGCAAAAATGAGTTGAACCGATTTTAAGTTCGGCTCATTTTTTGTGTGGCGGAAGGGATATTTTGCACTTACGGTCTTCGTATTCGGTTACGTCTTTCGGGGCTCTTTGAAAACGGAAATATTCGCCTATCGAATCCCGATTGCCTCATCGCATAAGGGGCAACGGGGGCCGTCGTTCGGAAGGGTTATATCTCGATTTTGTCACTTTTATAGTTGATTTTCGAAAAGCTTTATGATACAATAGAGAAAATGCGGCGTGAAGCATATGCCATGGTGAAAGTGTACGAAGAGCTGAAGCGGGTGTCGTAAAAAATATCAGAATATTGAGGTGGAAATGAAAATGGAGAAAGAAGAATGGCGGAAAAGGCAGAAACTGCGATTCTTGCTGCTCCTCATGGATGAGGCTCCCTATGCATGGGCGGTAGACAAGGCATATTTGACTTTTTGCCGTGTTTTAGGCGGATATACCGAATGGGAAAAGAAAAATTGCAAACAGGAGACGCCAAAGGGACAGGCGAGAGAGCATCTTATAAAGGAATTAAGTGAGTATTGTGCGCTTGAAGCGGTCACGGAGGAGGAGTTTAAGGAATGGCACAAGGCGCTTTCGAAGAAATTGTGTGAATACTATGAGGAATTCAACATTTCAAAAAGAGAAGGAAAATCCGACGAGCCGATTCGGTTTACCTACGGTTGTGCACAAAAATGGATCAACATGGCATTAAAATTTTTATATTCGGTCAATGATTTTGCCGATTATCTCGGCGTTCAGAAGAGCAAAGCGGATTTTCGATATTGCCATATCCCAATTGACAATTATGTGATCGACAACGCAGAGGAATTTCTGCAAGTAAAACCTTCATGGAAAGTAAAATGGAGCAAGCTGGACAGTTATGACCAATATTTGAAGTATGAAGAGACGCTGAGGGAGAAAGTCCCAGAGGAATTTAATCTGCTCGATCTGGATTTCGCTTTGTGGGGCAAAGACGACCCTGAAAAAGTAAGGGAAGGACTTGAACGCTTGGGTATAAAACTTTCATGACCGAGCCTAAAAAACTTGCGCCGCTGCGCATTTTACAAATTTTATATAAGTATAGCGACTTCGATCATCCGTTGTGGCAGGAGGAAATCCAACGGTATCTTTTGTGCGACTACGGCATCGAGCTCGAGCGGAAGGCCATCGGGCGCACCGTGTCTTTATTGGCGGCGGCGGGGTTTGATATCGACTTTATCCCCAAATACGGCTGTTACCTTGCGTCGCGCGTTTTCGACGATGACGAGTTGCGCCTTCTCATCGACGCTGTACTTTCGAGCAATATCCCCGAGGACAGAGCCAAAACGCTCGTAAAAAAGCTCTGCGGACTTTCAAGCAAATATTTTCGCTGCCCCGCAACGTCGAAAGAACAAAAGAAGCAATAACAAGGAGCCTCATGACGAATTTTGAAAAACAGGCGTTCAAATACATCGAGCCGCGTGAGCTTATATGCGAAGAATTTGTCTGCGATTGGGAGGACGGCTGGCGGCTTGTTCGGTTCGATCTCGGGATCTGTCCCATCAACATCGACCTTTGGAAGCCGGAGGGGGAGACCTTCGAGGAGGGGAAGAAATTTTCTTTGAAGCTTCTCCTCATGTCCGGGGCGGAGTGCTTGAATGGACCGAACGAGATCTTTCACGACGAAAAAGAGTACTACCGTGAGTGCAAAATGAAGTCGATGGCGGCGGGATCCATTATCCAGAGCGGGACTTTTTCTCCGACCGCCGACGCGAACTTCCATGAAAACGCTTCCGTCATCCTGCAGGCGAAGTTCAAGAGCGTAGAAAAGGTGAAATTCGGAAAGAAGGACGTTCTGCACATCGTGTTGAAGATGGAAGAGCTCGAATTCGATACCTTTTTCGAGGAAGGGGTTTTGCCCTTTGCGGAAGAGGGGAACGTCATCTCGGCCGCGTTTACGGCGGTCGGCTTACTTGTCTAAAGGAGGAAAAACGGCATGTGGGGTGCGATTATCGGCGACATCGTGGGGAGCCGCTTTGAATTTTCCAATACGTACAAGACAGATTTCAGCCTGTTCGGCAACGACTGTCGCTTTACGGACGACACCGTGTGCACCGTGGCGGTGGCGGAGGCGCTTCTTCGCTTCGGAGATGCGGGGGAGGAGAGGTTCAAAAAAGAACTTGCGCGCCTTCTTCGGGAATATGTAAAGCGCTATCCGCACCGCGGCTACGGGGGAATGTTCAAAAGATGGGCGGCGGATGAGAGCATGGGCCCTTACAACAGCTTCGGGAACGGCTCGGGGATGCGTGTATCACCCGCCATATGGTATGCAAAAACGCTTGAAGAGGCGGAATATTTCGCAAAACTGACGGCAGAGGTCACGCACAATCATCCCGAAGGGATCAAGGGCGCAGTCGCAGTTGCGGGTGCGGGATTCCTTGCGCGGACGGGAAAATCAAAAGAGGAGATCAAGGCCTATCTCGAACAATATTATACCTTCGATATTTCTTGCGACGAGTGGCGGGACGAGCGGATGCCCTTCAACGAAACCTGCCAAGGCACGGTTCCCATCGCGATGGAGTGTTTTCTCGAATCGGAGAACTTCGAGGACGCGGTGCGGATTGCCGTTTCGATGGGCGGGGATTCGGATACGATCGCGGCAATGACGGGCGGCGTCGCGGAAGCACTCTACGGCGTGGATGAATTTTACGTTCAATATGCGCGGCGCTACCTTGATGAAAAATTGCTTGCCGTCATCGATGAGTTCATCGGGAAATATTGCAAATAAAAATTCACCGAAAAAGAAAGAAGTCGGGAGCGCTCTCCCGACTTCTTTTGCTGTATTCCAAAAACCGTTAAACTTCGTGCACTTTGATCCAAGCGAGAAGATCCTCATACCTCATCTCACTTTTTGCGAGAGAAAGCCCGATTTCGATGAGCTCCTCATCTGTCGCCTCCAAAGAGATGCCGTTGACTTCGAGGAAGGTCAACAGCACATAAACGCCGATGCGCTTGTTCCCGTCCACAAAGGCATGGTTGGAGACGAGCCCCGCACAGAGCCTTGCAGCCTTTTCCTCTTTCGTGGGGAAGAGGTCCTTCCCGTCGAAAGTTATATAGGGGGCTTCGAGCGCAGACTCCAATAAACCGACGTCGCGGATGCCGTCCTCGCCGCCCGTCTCTTCGATGAGAAGGCGGTGCAGAAGCATCACTTTTTCTTTGCCGAATTTGATCATTTCGCGAGTTCCTCAAACACCTTGCGGTGCTTTTCCAAAACGCGCTTTGCAACGACGTCGATCTTTTCATCGTCCGAAAGTTCAAGCGCGGGATTATCCTGCAGATTCACGAGCATATAGCGCGGTTTATTGTTCTTGAAAATGACGACGCTTCCTTCTTTGTCCGCGATCCTCGTCGCACGAGAGAAATTTTGATTGGCCTCCGTGATGGAGAGAACTTGGCTTGTATTGATCAGCATGGTATCACCTCACTCTTATTATAACCGAATTATAGCTAAAAATCAACCTATTTAGAAAAATTTTCAGAGAGAAAATACGAAAAAAGTCGGGAGCACACTCCCGACTGATTTTTTGCTATGCGTTATCGCTGCCCCTGCGCGGGAGATACGTCGGTTTTTGCGGAAGCAGAGCGTATGCGGAAAGCGAATTGAGCATGGGCAATATTCTATCGGGGCGGAAAATGAGTTCGGCGCGTTTCTCGAAAAGATGCAAAGGGCGATAGAGAAACGAAAGACGGGAGAAGAGGACCGAACGCGGAAAGTGTTCTTCGCCCATATCCTTTCGGCAAAGCCGAAAAACTTGACACGGAACACTTTGAACGATATTCTGAAAGAGGACTTTGGAAAGCTCGGATTGCAGTTCATCCTGTGCGGAGAGACGTCCGCGGCGGCTTCCTATTTGAAAAATTTTGCCGATATGTTTGATACAGCAATCGAACTCGAAAGCGTATACGCAAGCAGCAAGCTGTACGGGATCATCCGTACAGGCGGGCGCTGCCCGAAAAACTCCTTTGTCCGCAGATACGTCTATTCGACCGATCTTTCAAACGCGTAATCTGTATCGTGACAGAAAAATAGCAAAAGAACTTGAGGGATGAAGCATGGAAGGCGGTTTTTCATGAAAAACATTGACAAGACACAGACGCGGTATTGACTTTCCCGTCGAATAATAGTAAAATATACAATCGGAGCAATAAATCTATATGCAAGGAGCGAATACGTGCGCTCTTGAAAAGACAAAGGCAAAAGTTCTTGCGGAGCATAAGAAGAATCGGGTCGTCCTCCGAAAGCGCCGTGCCGCATCTCGGAATATCGGTTTTGTCGCGGAAGCGGAAATACCTTTTGACCGACGTCGAAAAAACGTATCGTGAAAGTCATATAAGGAGAGAAAATGAGCGGTGTGAAATTGGATACCGTCTTGGTAGGAGACATAAAAGGGGACTTTATAATTCCCTCATTTCAGCGCGGTTATCGCTGGGAAGAAGAAGTATCGAGGCTGCTTGACGATATTTATGATAATGCTTCGGCGTATGCCAACGGCGGACGATATTGCTTGCAGCCGATCGTTGTGCGTCGTGACGGAGGATCCTTTACGGTGGTAGACGGACAACAGCGGTTGACGACGCTGTTTCTTCTCTATCAGTTCCTGCATAAAGCGAGCAATGGATTTCTGAACGGACCGCAGTTTTCCGTCCGATATGAAACGCGGCCGAGATCCGAGCAATTCCTCAAAGCCATCGATTTTTCTCTCTCCGAGGACAATATCGATTTTTGGTTTATGGCGAATGCCTATCGGCGCATTGAGGAGTGGTTCCGTCAAAAAGGCGACAGGCCTGTTGTTCTTACCAATATGGACAAATATTTGGCGGAAAGCGTTGCGGTAATTTGGTATGAGGTCGGAGGCGGAGAAGATATTCGCAAACTGTTTATCCGTCTCAATATCGGAAAGATCCCGCTTACGAATGCCGAACTGGTGAAAGCTATGTTTTTAAGCCGCAACGCAAATGACGACATCACTTCCGCGAGGCAGGAGGAGATCTCTCTTCGATGGGATACGATCGAGCGTGATTTGCACAACGATCCCTTTTGGTTTTTCCTTGCCAACCGTACCGAGGACAGGATGCAGACACGGATCGACCTCATCCTCGATCTCATCGCGCAAAAGCCGCACAACAGCCGGGAGAACTATTATACATTTTTTGCGTTTACGCAGATGGGTGAAACACGAAAGCTCGGTGAGATTTGGGAAGAGATCTCGCACACCTACCTCATTTTGAAAGATTGGTATGAGAATGATGCGTTATATCACAAGATCGGCTACTTGATTGCGGTCGAGGCAATGCGCCTATCTGAAATCTACGGTCTTTCGCTTGCGGTAACGAAGTCGGAATTTGTTTCTCGATTGGATGCGGAGATCAAGAAGAGTTTGAAATTCAACAAAGCGTACTGCGATTTGAGTTATGAAAGCGATTATGACCGCAACGCACTGCAAAAGATCCTTCTTCTTTTTAACGTCATGAGTTCAGATAGACAGGAGGGGGCAAGATTTCCGTTTGACCGATACAAGACGCTGAAGAAAGGCGCGCGTTGGAGCTTGGAACACATACACGCGCAACATTCGGAAGGCATGAAGACGGAAGCCGAATGGCGGGAATGGCTCACGATCCATCGGAAGGCAATCGCTACGGTTTCCGATGGGGATGCATCGATTCTCAACGAGATCGATTAAGTCCTCGGCCAAACGCGCATCTCGGGGTTGCGGTTCGCCGAGCTTCAGGAGAGGATATTTGCAGAGCTGTCCGCGGGAGGAGAGATGGATTTGGACGGCATTGGCAATTTAGCGCTTCTCGATACGGGGAACAATGCCGCATTGAGCAATTCCGTTTTCGCCGTCAAACGGGACCATATCATCGAAATGGATAAAAACGGCGAGTTTATTCCGCCTTGCACAAAGAGGGTGTTTTTGAAGTATTACAGCATGTCTGCGGGAACACAGTTGCATTTTTGGGGCAAGGTAGATGCGGACGCCTATGTGGATGAAATGAACAGAGTATTGCGGCCCTATTTGAGCGGGTCGCTGTACACGGAAGCCGAAAGGGGAGAGGAACGAGATGAGCACCGAGACTAACACAAAGCTCCATTCATACATCAGTATTTTCGAGGAAGTGGATAAAATCGTGATCCCTATCATTCAGCGCGACTATGCGCAGGGGAGGCGCAATGTATTTGTCGACAGAGTGCGAGCGGCTTTTTTGGATTCACTGTATGAAGCGATCGAAAACCGTCCCACGACATTGGATTTTATTTACGGCGATATCGACGAAAGGCGAACGCTTATTCCCTTGGACGGGCAACAGCGCCTTACGACGCTATTTTTGCTGCATTGGTATGCGGCAAAACGGGAACACGTCGCCGCGTGCGCGTTTTTGGAGAATTTCAGTTATGAAACGAGGCCCAGCGCCCGTGTGTTCTGCGAGAGGCTCGTAAAGTTCCAACCCGCTTTTTCGGGGAAACTTTCCGAGGAGATCGTCGATCAAAATTGGTTTCCGCTCGGTTGGAAAAAGGACCCGACGGTGCAAGGGATGCTCGTGATGCTCGATGCCATACAAGAAAAGTTTCGGAATGTTGACGGCATTTGGCAAAAATTGAAAGCCGGAGCAATTACTTTTCATTTTCTTCCCTTGTCGAACATGGGTCTTACGGACGAGCTGTACATCAAGATGAATTCCCGAGGGAAGCCGCTGACGGATTTTGAACATTTCAAAGCGGAATTGGAACGTTCGCTCAGGGAGGCGGATCCGAATGTCGCAGAGCGCATCGGCGGGAAGATCGACCGCGCATGGGCGGATATGTTATGGCAGTATCGCGACGAGGATCATCTTACGGATCGCGCTTTTCTGCGCTATTTTCGGTTTGTGTGCGATATCCTTTATTATCTCAACGACGATTCTCCGCAGGGCAAGACTACGGATTGGTTTTCCCTCATCTCGGAATTTTTCAGCATCAAGAACGAACATGTCCTCGATAACGTTTCATTTTTGGAAGAGGCATTCGACTGTTGGACCGAGGCCGAACTCGGCTGTACGCCGAAAGAGTTTTTTTCGAAATATATCAGTTACACGCATGCTCCGCAAAAGGTACTTAACTGGGATGTAAACATTCTGCGAAGCCGTCTCATTTCAGATGAGTTTGCCCTCAACCGCACCACTCTTTTGTATGCGGTCGTCACCTATCTCCGCAACAAGTCGAAAATTTCCGAGGCGCAATTCGTACGCAGATTGCGAATGATCAATAATCTGATTCGTAATTCGACCGACGAAATCAGTGACAGCAAGAGCCGTCAGGGCGGCAACCGTATGCCCGCGATCCTGCGGCAAGTGAATGCCGTAATGCTCACGGGAAAGCCGGAGAGCGATGAGAAAATCGGTATCAACTTTAATGCCTATCAGGTAGAGGAAGAGCGGCAAAAACTCGTTTGGACGGAACAAAACCCCGCGCTTGCCGAGGAACTCTTTGCGCTCGAAGACCATGAGATACTTTATGGGCAAATCGGGATTGTCGGATTAGACCGTCCTGAGCTTTTTGCACGGTTTCATTCTCTGTTTCAGTGCGACTTGGATAACATCGATTGTGCACTGATGGCAATCGGGAACTATGCTCAGAAGGAACGGACGTGGCGGCGGTATCAACTGGGCTCCGCTTATCCGACCAAAGAGGCGTGGAGGAATCTGTTCCACCGAAGCGCAGCAGATAATTTCGAAAAGACAAAGCAAATCCTGCGTACATTACTTTCGGAGCGGGAACATATTACGAACGAATATCTTCTGGAAAAGAAGAACGCATATCTCTCCGAATGTGAACGGAACGGGAAATATGATTGGAGATATTACTATATCAAATATTCCGAATTCCGTCCGAGAAGATACGGAAAATATTTGTGGGGAGATATTGAGAATAAACCCTACGAGATGTCCGTACTTTGGACGGCGAGCAAGGAATCCGAGAACGCCTATCAGCCGTTTTTACGGGCAATCGGAGACGTTGACAGGAACGATCTCGGGAGAAGGATCGTCCGTCAGAGCAGCTATATCCGTGCGCAAAACGATAGTTATGTGGTATATGACATAGAGACGGGAGAGGAGAAAGGTAGGCTCATGATCCCGCAAAACGACGACGGAATCGATATGAAAGATCGGATCAAGCTTGCCATAGACCGGCTTGCGAAGAGCGATTTATAGTTTTATATCCGAAACATCGCGTAGCGGCATCGTGTAAAAGAAAGATAAAGCAGCGATCATCACAAAATTTTATCCGTTTTTGAGGGGAAAATCACATATTTCTTAAAAATTATGCGAAATACCGCTTGCCGTGTTCGTCTGTCGCTTAAATTCTTTTTTTGAACGGCAATGTTCCGAATGCACCGCCGTTTCCCGCGGCTCGACTGCCGAAATCGATCGAAATGGCATGCGGTGCGTTCGGAACATGATTGCAGTTCATTCATTTTGCGTTCGGCTTGATCAGCCAAAGCACTGCGACCTCGAGGGACGCGGGGCTTTTCGGAAAATTCCATAACAGAAACATACGGGTTTCAATTTTATGTTGAGCGAAGCGGACAACGCCCGCGGGTCCGATGCATCACTGCTTTTCGTTCGCCCCTTCGGCACCGGGAAGAAGGAGGGGCGGCAGCGGTTCCGAAGCATCCAGCGTGCGCATAGCGCCGTCGTGCATCGATGCGCGCCGTCCGGGATAGAACAACAGCGCCACGAGCGCACTGTAGAGCGCGCACAGCCCGAGGAGAAAAACGCACACCATTCCCTTCCAAACGAGATGCCGCTGTCCCTTCCGCTCGGTGCGAGCTAAGAGGTGGACGCGCATGAGCGCCGTCTCCCACAGGTCGAATCCGAGCAAAACGGCATCCGAAAGCATTCCCCATTGCGGCATGATCGCCATACTGCACGCTATGTTCCCCGTGAGGGGCAGAGGGACGAGCTTCCCGAGGAGCAACGCAAGAAGGAGGGCGGAGCTTTCCCGAAGGGTCAAAAGCGCCACCGTACCGCACAGGAAAATGAGGTCGATCCATGTGAGATAGCGGCGGATAATGCGCATGGTGCGCGAAAGACCGCGGGAGACATCCCTTTCACTCACGAGCCATCTGCTGTCGACATGAAAAAACGCACACAGCTGTTCTTCGTTGACCTTGCTGGGAAGCCCGCGCCCGGATTCCCATTTCGAGATCGTCTCGCGGCTCACATAGATGATCTTTGCGAGTTCCTTTTGCGTCATGTGCCGCTGTTCGCGGAGTATTTTGAGTTTCTTACCGAATTCCATTGCCGCCACCTTGCAAAAATTGTAACACGGGCAGCGCGGAAAAACAAGGTTTTCGGACGGTACTTTTGCTTTTCGGCGTGGTACTTTTCCATTTTCCCATCCCAGAAATCAAAAAACGCACACCGTTATGGGGGATTTCCAAAACGCAAAAATTGCATGTTTTGCTACGATTTTCGAATCGATCACATGTCGACCGAATCGATCGCCGCAGGCGCGGAGAACGCATCGCTCTATTGTTGCGGTGATACTTCGACACGCCGCCCCGCGAGAATTCGCGGGGCGGCGGTTTTGTTCTACTATTTGTTCTACACTTTCTACTGTGATTTGCACTGCAATTCGTGTTGCATTGCCGTTATGTAGTATGGCGGAGGATGGGGCGGGATTGGAGGTAGATGATCTGCGTCTTTTGGCGGGGATGGGCGATGCGGTCGAGGAGGACGGAGAAGAGCTTCCTGCCGAGCCCCGTTTTATCGACATTGAAAGTAGTGATCTGCGGGTCATACGATTTTGCCTCCGCGAGGTTGTCGAATCCGACAACGAGCACGTCGCGGGGGACTTTTTTATGCATCACCTTGAGGGCCTCGATGACGGCGATGGCGAGCGTGTCGTTTGCCGCGACGAAGCAATCGGGGAGGGCGGGCATCCTCTCAAACTCCTTTGCGAGCTCCGCCGCGTTCCCGTAGGGGAAGGAATCCTTCTCGATGACGGAATAGGCGGGGTCGTACTCGAGCCCGGCGAGAAAGACGGCTTCGCGCATGGCGAGGAAGCGTTCATAAAACGAAGTACAGTGGGTGTAGTCCCCGACGAAGCCGAACGTCTTGCAGTCCTGATTGCCGATGAGGGACAGGCAGAAGTTCTTGACGGGCGTGAAGCTCTCGGGGAGGACGATATCGTAGTTCCCCGCCGAAGAGATATAGATGGGGAAGTCGAAAAAGACGATGGGGTAGCCGAGCTCGACGAGCTTGGGGATGTAGTCCGCGCGGAAGAGCTCCATGCAGATGATGCCGTCGACCTTGTTCTCGTTGAGATAATCGACAAGGCGGTTGAAGAAGGGGGTCTTTGTCGCCGTGAATTGCAAAAGTTCGACGTTCTCCTTTTCCGTGAGGGCGGATTCGATGCCCCGCACGACGTGGATGAAGAAAGTCATCGTCATCAGCATTTTGGAAGTGATGAGGACGATCCGCTGGTGGGGGTTCTCCTCGTCGGACGAGGCGACCGCATGGTAGCTCTTATAGCCGAGCTCGATGGCGGCGTTTAAGACTTTTTCGCGGGTGTGGGCGGGCACGTATTGCCCTTTGAGCGCCTTCGAAACGGTGTTCCGCGACAGCCCCAAGGAGTCTGCAATATCTTGAACTGTTATTTTCTCTCTTTTCATGTGATTCCCTTTCGGACTTCGCCGCATGTTTTTAATGCAATTATATCACAAAATGACAAATTGTCAAGATTTTTTTGGACTTTTGCCCAAATGAATTTGGACGATTTGGGCAAATGCACAAATTTCTTTTGGATTCTTTTGCCTCTATTGACGGCGTCGGCGTGCATATTATAATAGGAAGCAAACCGAGGTCCCCCCTCGGAAATGTGACAAGGAGGTAGTTTTATGGAGAGTGAGCTTTTGCAAACGGAGTCGGAAGCGGTCGCAGCCGAAGAGACGGCCGTCCCTTCCGCCGAAGCGCAAAGCGAGAAAGAATCGTTTGGAAAGAAGTTCAAAAACAGTTATTTTGCGCGCAATTTCAAACGCAACTGGAGTTACTTGCTCTTCCTCATCCCGGCGGTCGTCGTGACGTTCGTGTTTGCGTACATTCCGATGTACGGACTTCTGATCGCCTTTCAGGATTTCATGCCGGGCGATTCGATCTGGGGAGGCCAATGGATCGGGTTCGGGAATTTCAAGGCGTTTTTCGGGGATTACCAATTCTGGCCCCTCATGGGGAACACCTTCCTTCTCTGCATCCTCGGGTTCATCATCGGTTTCCCGCTTCCCATCATTGTGGCGCTGATGCTGCATACCACCAAGAACAAGAAGCTGGCGAAGTTCCTTCAGACCGTATTCAACGGGCCGCACTTCATCTCCCTCGTCGTTCTCGTCGGTATGCTCTATCTCTTCTTCGGGCGCTACGGGCTCGTCAATAACATCATCGAGGCGGCGGGCGGCGACCGTTATTCCTTCTTCCTCGAGAAGGGCGCTTTCCGTCCGATGTACATTCTCTCGAGCAACTGGCAGGATTTCGGTTGGAGCTCCATCATCTATCTTGCGGCGCTCTCGGGCGTGGAACAGTCCCAGCACGAAGCCGCGATGATCGACGGGGCGTCCCGTTTCCAGCGCGTGCTGCACGTCGACCTTCCCGCGATCATGCCCATCATTTCGGTCATGCTCATCATGTCGATCGGCGGGCTCATGGGCGTCGGCTACGAAAAGGTCCTTCTGATGCAGACGGACGGCAACATCGGCGTGAGTGAGATCATCGCGACCTATGTCTATAAGCAAGGTCTCGGGGTCGGCGGCCGCGGCGCGGGCTACGCGACGGCGGTCGGTCTCTTCAACTCCGTCATCAACCTCGCACTTCTCATCATCGCGAACACGGTGTCGAAGAAGTTCTCCGAGAATTCGCTCTTCTGAGGAGGTGGGACGATGGAAGAATTTGTCAAAAACGAAAACATCGAAACGGCTCCCGCGGTCCCCGCGCCCGTTGTGCCCCAAAAGCGCAGAAGGGTGAAGGAGTCGACGGGCGACAAGGTCTATTACATCATTACATACGCCCTTCTCGCCATCCTCGCACTCATCGTGCTCTACCCGCTGTGGTTCGTCATCATCGCCTCCTTCTCGAGCGCAGACGCCGTCCTCGCGGGGAAGGTCTACCTCTGGCCCGTCGATATCGACTTCACGGGGTATGCAAAGTGCTTCACCCGTGCGGATATCTGGATCGGCTACGGCAACACCATCTGGTACACGGCGGCGTACACCGCGCTCAGCGTTCTCTTCACGCTGACGGCGGCATGGGCGCTCTCGAGAAAGACGCTTCCGCTCCGCAAATTCTGGATGATCTTCTTCACGATCACGATGTTCTTCGGCGGCGGGCTCATCCCGTTCTATAACGTCGTGAGCAACCTCGGGATGATCAACACCCCCTGGGCGATCATCCTTCCCGGCACCGTGTCGGCATGGAACCTCTTCATGGCAAAGACCTTCTTCCAGACGGGCGTTCCCGACACCATCGTGGAGGCGGCGGAACTCGACGGCGCAAACCGCGCAAGACTGTTCGTCTCGATCATCCTTCCCATTTCCGCACCCATTATCGCAGTTCTCGTTCTCTACTATGCGATCGGGCAGTGGAACAGCTACTTCAACGCGATGATCTTCTTAAGCGACCGCAACATGTTCCCGTTGCAGCTCGTCCTCAAAGAGATCCTCACCGCGACCGAGTCGTCGGTGGGCGGCAGCGGCGAGAGCATGCTCGAGCAGTTCCGCCTTGCCAACCAGCTCAAGTACGTCACGGTCATCATTTCGAGCTTGCCCGTATTCCTTCTCTATCCCTTCGTGCAGAAGTACTTTGCGCAGGGCGTACTCGTCGGGTCGCTCAAAGACTGAGCCATTTCCTATTCCTCTTAGCGGGTTAGACGGGATGGGTTCCCCCCCAAATCCCATCCCGCCTAACCCCAAAAGCCTCAAACAAAAATCAAATCAAGGAGTGAAAAATTATGAAAAAGTTACTTGCGGCAGTTGCGATCGGCTGTGCGGCAGTCGTAGCCCTGGCGGGCTGCGGCCCTCACGACGACCGTGAGAGCAATTCCGTCGACGAGCTCAAGTCGAAGTACGGCTATCAGTGGGAGGACCCGACGAAGCCCATCCTCAACGATGAAGGCGCGAAGGCGATTTCCTTCCACATCTACTCCTCCAAGAATGCGTCTGCGCTCGACTACAACTCGATGGATATCATGCAGACCCTCTACGAGGACACCAACGTCTACGTCGACTGGGAGAACGTCTCCGAGACCGTCTACGGCGAACAGAAGACGCTCAAGCTCGGCAAGCACGACGGCATCGACGCCATCTATCACGCAGGCATGTCCGCGAGCGAGATCATAAAGTACGCCAACCGCAAGGCCCTTCTTCCCGTCAGCGACTACCTCGAATACATGCCCAACTTCAAGGCGATCCTCGAAAAGAGACCCGACATCAAGAAGCAGATCACCAACGTCGAGGACGGCAAGATCTACGCCCTTCCCCGCGTCGAGGAAATGGGCCTCCTTCAGAACCCCAACCTCCTCTTCCTCAATAAGACCTGGGCGCAGGAAGCGGTGACGAAGGGGAACATCGACATCGGTTCTCAGGAGATCGCCGACGGGCTCGAACTCACCTCGGCGCAGATGGAGCAGATCCTCACCTACTTCCGCGACAACGACATGAACGGAAACGGCAGCACGACCGACGAGCGCCCGCTCTCCTTCGTGTACAACAACTGGCAGGGCAATCAGTGCGACCTCTACGGCATGTTCGGCATCAACGACAACACCGACCACCGTATCATCAAGAACGACAAGGTCACCTGCACCGTGCTCGATCCCGCCTTCAAGGATGCGACCAAGTTCATCGCCAACTGGATCAAGGAAGGGCTCATCGACAAGGTCTCCCTCGAAGTTTCGCAGGATAACTTCCTTGCTTCCGGCAAGGGAACGGGCCAAGACGTCACCTACGGCGCCTTCTACTGGTGGGAGAGCGAAACGGTCGTCTCCCATCCCGAGGACTACATCTGCTGCAAGCCCCTCAAGGGCCCGAACGGTGCGCAGACGGTGTGTGTTTCCAACAACCCCGAAGTCTCCCCCGGCGAAGTCATCTTCTTCAACGGGATCCCCAATGTGGAAGTGCTCCTCACCTACTTCGACCGCTACTATCTCCCCCAGATCTCCGCGCAGATGAACTACGGCCCGATCGGCATCGTGTTCGACGAAACGGAGTACGCGAATACGGGCAAGCTCGTCACCAAGCCCATTCCCGAAGGGATGACGGCGGATGAACTTCGCCTCCAGAACGCGCCCCTCGGCCTTTGCTATCTCACCGCCGAACAGTGGGGGAGTACGGTGGAAATGGAGCCCCGTGCAAAGCTCCGTCTCGAGCGCCTCGAAAAGTACGAGAAGAACTTCGTTCCCGCAGACGTGAAGCCCGTGCCCAACCTTCAGTTCACCCAGCAGGAACTCAACACCATCACGCAGTATCAGAACAACATCAATTCCTACATCCGCAATCAGCTGATGACCTTCCTTCTCAACGGTGTTTCGAGCGATGACGCGTGGAATACGTTCACGGCGGAACTCTCGAGCCAGCGCGTCGGCCTCGATGCGCTCACCAAGGTCTATCAGGATGCGTACGACCGTTACCTCAACGAAAATTAAAGGAGAAAGGACATGAAGAAAGTATTTGCATTCGGGCTTGCGGCGGCGCTCTCTCTGACGGCGCTTGCGGGTTGCGGCCCCAAGGAACCCGACAACAAGAACAACACGGCGCCTACGATCGACGGCGTCGAGGACAGCGTGACCGTCACCGCGGGGACGCAGTTCGACGCCCTTGCAGGCGTCACCGCCACCGACAAGGAGGACGGCGACCTCACCTCCGAGATCACGGTCGAGGCGAACGGGCTCACCTTCTCGGGCGGCAAAGTCACCCCCGACAAGACGGGCAACTACGAGATCATCTATTCCGTCAAGGATTCGGGAGACCTCGAGGGCAACGCCTACTGCACCCTCGTCGTGACCCCGGCAGCGGCGGCGGCCAAGACGCTTGTAAGCTATAAGGATTTCGACGTCGCAGACAAGACGCTCACGAGCGGAAAGGACGACGAGGGCACCGATTACTGGAAGCCCGAGATCAGAGAGGACGTCAATGCGACCGCAAAACTTTCGAAGGGCGCGCTCGTCTTTAACGTCACGAGCCTCCATGCGGGGAACGATGACGACGATCATCTGCAGCTTTCGAGAAGAATGGATAACCTCACGGCGGGCGACTATGAGTTCATCGTCTGGGCGAAATCGTCCGTTGCGACGAAGATCAACATGAACGCGCTCGTCGAAGAGGAAGATACCTGGGACATCAAGAACCTCGAAGGCGGCAAGTACAACCTCGAGATCGGGACGGAGATGACGACTATCCGCGAGCACTTCACGCTCACGAACGAGATTATCGCGGGCGTCGACAAACACATTCAGAACGATCAAAACGAGAACGTGAACGGACAGAACGAGACGTCCATTCTCTTCCGGATCTGCATCGACGGTAACGACAGCGATCGTCCGAGCGGCGCGTTCGATCTCTCGATCTACAAGATCGCGATCTATCAGACGACGGGTCAGAACAAGACGACCGACCTCTACACCTCCGACTTCACGTCCGACGTTTCCAATGTCACGATGAACAACGCGGGCGACGGCGCGGCGGCGACCGTCGAGCGCGACGCGGCCGAGAATGCCGCCAAGGTCGTCATCTCGCAGTACAATACGACGGGCGGGATCTGGAGCCTCACCCCTCAGATCGAACTCAAGGGCGCAACGGTCACGACCGGCCAGAAGTACGGCTACGAAGTCGTCCTCAAAGCGCAGACGGCGATCCCGAGCGTCGAGCTTCTCATCGAGAACGACGGCGGAAAAGACAACGGCGAGACCCGCGAATTCAAGGGCTGCAACGTCGGTACGACGGACACCAAGATCGAAGGCGAGTTCACGGCGAAATTCAATGCGCAAAAGCCCATGATCTTCCTGAACATGGGCAAGAAGGAAGGGGAGCTCGGCGGCGTTACGAGCAACACTCTTTGGATCAAGAGCGTCCGCTTCTTCAAGATCGAGGCGGCGGCGGGTTCCGAAGCGGAAAAGACCGTCAATAAAGTCAACAGCTACTTCGCGCAGAAGAAAGCGTCGGCGGACACGAATTATCCCTTCGACTTCTTCAACGGTTCGGACGAAGGTACGAGAAGCAATGTCCCCGGACTTGCGACCGTCTACACCGAGAACAAGAACCTCGTCTACGAAGTGTTCCAAGGCGGCACGGAAGATTGGCACAGCAAGCTCATCGTCGGCTACAACGGCAATCCCGTCGCGCTTCCCGGCAACAGCTACTACACCGTTCGCATCAAGATCAAGGCAAGCAAGGCGTTCACCTGCCCGCTCGTCGCCCTCCACGAGATCGACACCAACTGGGATCTCGGAATGGTCAAGAAGCTCGAAAAAGTCAATATTACGACCGACTGGACGACGGTGGAACTTGCGGTCACCGAACCCTTCGTCGGCAGCAAGAACTGCGAATTGCTTCTTCAGTTCGGTTCGGCGGAACTTGCCGCACTCGGCGGCGTCAAGATCGAGATCGCGGAGATCACGGTCGAACAGCGCGAACTCATCGGCTAAGCGAAGCATTCCTACGTACCCCCCGCAGATCTTGCGGGGGGATACTGGAAAAAAGGAGTTTATATGAACACGCTCTATGCGATCGGCGAAATGCTCATCGACTTCACCGCACAGGAAACGGGGGCGGTGGGGGAGGCCCTTACCTTCCGCAAGAACGCGGGCGGCGCTCCCGCGAACGTCGCCGTCTGCGTCGCCAAGCTCGGGAAGCGGGCGGAGCTCGTCACCAAGCTCGGAAAAGATCCCTTCGGGGACTTCCTCGCGGAGACGTTGCGCCGTGAGGGCGTCGGGACCCGCTTCGTCTTTCGTACCGACGAGGCGAACACCGCGCTTGCCTTTGTCTCCCGCGACGAAAAGGGGGAGCGGAGCTTCTCCTTCTACCGGAACCCCTCCGCCGACATGCTCCTCTCCGAAAAGGAGGTCGAAGAAATTCCCTTCGAAAGGGGGGACATCCTCACCTTCGGCAGCGTCGACCTCTGCGACGCACCCGTAAAGAGGGCGCACCTTGCCGCGATCGCGAAGGCGAGGGCGGCGGGGACGATCATAAGTTTCGACCCCAACCTCCGCTATTCCCTCTGGAAGAGCGCGGAAGCCCTCCTTTCGACGGTGCGCGAATTCCTCCCCCTTGCCGACCTTTTGAAGGTGAGCGACGACGAACTTTTCGACATCACGGGGATCGAGGACGAAAAGGAGGCCGTCTCCTCCCTCTTTCAAGGGGAAGTCAAGCTCGTCCTCGTCACCAAGGGGAAGGCGGGCGCGACCGTCTACACGGGGGGAAGATCTTTGACCGTTCCGACGGATACGGGCTCCAAAGTCGTCGATACGACGGGGGCGGGGGATTCCTTCCTCGGGACAATTCTCTATCAGCTCCTCGGACGGGGGATCGAAGCCCTTTCGGACGGGGAACTTACCGAAATGCTCAAAAGAGCAAACCGTGCGGCGACGGCCGTCGTCTCGCGTGAGGGTGCGATCCCCGCGATGCCGGCCTACCGCGAAGTATTTGAAGATAAGAGGTGAAATCATGAAATTTGCGAAAAAGTTTTCGGCGATCGCGATCGCCCTCAGCGCCGTCCTCCTTCTTGCGGTCGGCTGTACGGGGAACGGCAAGCCCAAAGAGCTCGACACCGATCCCGCCGACAAGGACTTCTCCACCGCCCGCTCCGCAAGCGCGCAGGAGAACCTCTACGACTATAAGTTCGCCTTCCTTCCCGAAAAGGACGCGAAGGGGCAGGGCTACGTCGGCGACACCATGCCCTACTACGAGAACGGCACCTATTACATCTACTATCTGAAGGACGGCGGCGATTCCTTCAACCACTCCGTCTACCTCACGACGACGAAGGACTTCGTCACCTTCGAGGAAAAGCAGGAGCCCGTGCTCGAGGCCGACCGCGCCTCGGGGCAGGATGCGATGATCGGTACGGGTTCGGTCGTCAAGGTCAAGGAGAAGTACTACTTCTTCTACACGGGACACAACGGCGGGGAACTCCACGACCCGAAGGAGGCGATCATGGTCGCCGAGGGCACGAGCCCGACGTCGTTCACGAAGAAGGCGGATTGGCAGATCGATCCCCATCCCTCCCTCGGCCAGCGCAACGACTTCCGCGATCCGCAGGCGTATTACGACGAGGCAAACGACCTCATCACCCTCACGATCACGGCGTGCCGCGACGGCGTCGGCCGCATCCTCACCTACACCCTGAAAGGGGACCTCTCCGAGCCCGCCTACGGCGACCTCATCTACACGAACGACGAGACGGTCGTCGGCGACGTGTATAACCTCGAGTGCTCGGACACCTTCAAGATCGGCGACAAGTGGTACCTCACCTTCTCCGCACAGGACGGGGCGCTCTGGTACACGTCGGCAGATACGCAATACGGCCCCTACACGGCGACTCCCAAACAGCTCGACGGGCAGCTCTTCTATGCGGCGAAGCACGCCTCCGACGGCACGAACACCTATCTCATCGGCTGGGCGCGGCGCTCCGATTCCCCCTCCTCCACGCAGGAAGTCAAGGCATGGGCGGGGAACCTCGAAGTGCAGAAGGTCGTCTCGGACGGGCAGGGCGGCATCAAACTTGCCCCCGTCGACGCCTACGAGAAGAACACCAAGGAGCGCGTCCTCGTCTCGGGCGACAAAGCGGAGATCGCATCGGGCGACTACACCGAGGCCTTCCGCTGCTTTGAGCGGTACATGGTGACGGGGAAATTCACTTTCACGGGGACGGGCGACTTCGGCTTCGCCTTTGACTACAACGGCAGAGAGGAGAGCTATAAGACGATCTCCTACTCCCCCGAAGGCGGGAAGATCTCCCTCGACTTCAATGCGGGAGACGTGCACATCACCTCCGTTCCCGCCGCTCTCAAGGCGGGGGAGAGCTATTCCTTCACCTACATTCAGGAAGGGTCTGTCTGCATCCTCTACACGGAGGGGCAGATCGCCTTCACCGCACGCGTCTATGGGGCAAGCGGGAAGAACGTCATGCTCTTCTCGAAGGGCGCTTCCGTGACGTTCAGCGACCTCAAGCAGTTCACCTATACCTATTAACGCATCGGGGGAACACCCATGAAAGTAAACACGACTGCGACGGGCGGCTCCTACGGAACAAAGACGGCCGATCTCTACATCGTACACAACCTCGCCGCCGTCAACGGAAACAGCCGCCATACCTATCACGCCATGCCCCCCGTGGGTTGGATGAACGATCCCAACGGCTTTAACGAAGCGTTCGGGAAGTACCACCTCTTCTATCAGTTCTATCCCTACGGCCCCACATGGGATTCCATGCACTGGGGGCACTACACCACACAGGACTTCGTCAAATGGAAGCTCGAGCCGACGGCGCTCGCCCCCGACGCTTCCTACGACACCGACGGATGCTTTTCGGGCTCCTCCGTCCTCTCGGACGGAAAGCTCTACCTCATCTATACCTCGGTCGTGGGGGATCGGCAGGCGCAGGCACTCGCCGTCTCCTCGGACGGGGTGCGGTTCGAAAAGCTCGGCGTCGTCATCCCCGGGGAAAAACTCCCGAAAAATTGCCTGAAAACCGACTTCCGCGACCCGAAAGTGTTCCGCCGCGGCAAGATGTTCTACCTCCTTGCCGGGGCGATGTCGGACGCGGGAGAGGGGATGATTGTGCTGTACCGCTCCGCCGACCTTGCGAAGTGGGAGTTCGTGAACGTGCTCCGAAAGGACAATTTCACCACCCGCGGCATCTACGAATGCCCCGACTGCTTCGAACTCGGCGGCTGCGACGTTCTTTTCGCCAGTCCGCAGGGGTACAAGACGCAGGATTGGCGGTTCGAAAATGTGCAGTCCTCCATCTACATGCTCGGAAAGCTCGACGTAGAGAGGGGGGTCTTTGAAAAGACGTACGAGGACGAGATCGACGGCGGGTTCGACTTCTACGCCCCGCAGACGATGAAAACGCACGATGGCAGGATCGTCATGATCGCATGGATGCAGATGTGGCAGCGCTACATGCCCACGGCGAAACACGGCTGGGCGGGCGCGATGATCCTTCCCCGCGAGCTCTCCGTCAAAGACTGCAGACTGTATCAGAGCCCCGTCCGGGAGATCGAACGCTACCGTTGGAATCCGATCGGCTTCCATAACGTCAAGATCGGCAGCCGCAACGAACTCACCAAGGTCAACGGGACGAAGGTCGAACTTATATTTACCCTCGACCTCGGCGACGCGAAGCGGGTGGGGATCAAGGTCTATCAGAAGGGGGAGCACGACGCCCGCATCTACTACGACCGCGAAAAGGACCTCGTCATCTTCGACCGCTCGAGAATGGGCACGGAGATCACGCACGACGCGGAGGAAAAGGACGCCTCGGTGCGCTCCGTCAAGGTGGAGATCAAAGAGAACAAGCTCGGGATGCGCATCTTCCTCGACGTCTCCTCCTGCGAAGTGTTCCTAAACGGCGGAGAGCGAACGATGACGGGGAACGTCTATTCGGACGGAGACGGGATCACCTTCTTCGCCGAAGAGGGCAGCGCCAAGCTCATCGACCTCGAAAAGTACGACATCGTGGTGTGACCGAAAAGAAAATCAATCGAAAAAACTCACTCCTTCGAGTGAGTTTTTTCGATATCCGCCCGTCTCCGCTTTCTGCGCAAAAGACCGTTTTTGCGATATGGGGTAGGAAAAAAGAGGACTTCCGCCTCTTTCGGCGGCGTTTGCGCTCAATTTTTCCCGACGGCCCTTACAAGCTCTTCGTAGATCTTCACCATGGCGAAGGTGTCGAGTTCGCAGTACTTCAGAAGATTGTGCTCCGCCCTTGCCCTCTCCTCCGCGGGCATATTCTTAAGGCGGGGGAAGAGCTCCATCGCCTCGCTGCCGTTGTGCACTCCCTCTAAGCTATGATAGTTGAGTTCGGGGTCGTCGGGGAAGAGGGCGGGAAGGACGCTCTTGATGGAAAACGACCCACCCATGTCTCGATTATAGTAAAATCCCTTTTGGAAGGGGACGAGAAGATCTTTCACATTGTCCCTGATTTTCAGGAGGTGCCCGGAAAGGTCGGGGAAGGCCTCCGCAAGTTCGGTGATGCGGTTGCATTCAAACGACTTGTTGAAGGCGAGGACGCAGACGTCGTCGGGAATATCCGCCGTAAGCCGCTCGGCAAGGGCCCGCCTCGGGTCCTCCTCCGAACGCCCCAAAAATTCACGGTGCAAAAGCGTTCCGCTCGGTCCCGTCAGAATATGCAGGGAATACTGCACGGGGATCTGCTGATAGGGCCTCGTGCCGACATATTGCGGAATGAGGGGCTGGACCGACTCGAAATCGAGGAAACAGAGGGGGTATGTAAGCGTTTTCAGGAAGGTTTCGATGCCCGCCTTGTCGATATAGGCGCCCTTATCTTGCAGCGCGTACTCCACTTGGCGGCGGCAGATCTCGGAGGAAAGCGTTACGTTTTCCCTTACGATATCCTCGAAGCCGCGCACCCCGCTTTGATAGAGGGCGAGCTTCTGCGGGAAGCGGAGGTTGTACAGCGAAAAGACGGACGGGGAGGGCAAATCCCGCGTACAGTAGTCGAAAAAAGCGCACGCATAGGGCTTATGGCAGGCCATGGAGAGGCCGACCTTGGGCTCATCCCTGCACTTCATGACCTTCTCCGCCTCGCGGAGGGCGTCCTCCACGCCCCCGATCTCTTCGTCGACGGAAGCGGTGACATCGGTGATCTTGAAGAGCTTCTTAAGGTCGAGAACGCCGTCGAACACGTAGCTCGTATCGATCGTGACGAGGTAGACCTTTTTCACCCTCACGCCGCATTTTTCGAGAACATACCGCTGGTAAGAGGTGTCGACGATGTAGACATGTTTGTCGGGCGAAGTGCTGCTCTTGACCTCATAGAGGTCGTATCCGTCGCCGTTCTTTTTGAGAATATCGACGGCGCAATACAGCCCTCGGTAGTCGAAAGAGGCCTCGCAGATGTTTTCCTTTCCCTCTTTGAGGTATTGCTTCGTGAGTGCTTTCATCCTGTCGAGATCGAGACTGCCGTCGGGCTTATAAGAGGTCGCTTCGACGTATTCGCCGAAGAGCCCCATCGCAAGGTCGCCCACCTCGTTTCCCGCCGTAAAGCGCGCCTGCGTCTCGGCGTCTACAACGTATTCCTCGGGCTTGTACTTTTTCAGCCACGGGATCTTGGGACACTGCTTAAAGTCACAATACTTTGATTTGCTGAAGTAGAACATGATTTTTCTCCTGTGCTTTTAATCTTCCTCGGGCTCCTCTGTCTCCTCGGGCATAGCGTCAAGGGAGTAGATATACGCTTCGATCTCGGGATGGGCCTTGATCCAATCTATCAGCTTCTCTTTGTTAGCGGCATACCATTCGATACACAGGTAATACTCCTTTCCGTTGATCTTGAGCGGTGCGGCGTAATAATGTCTTCCGCCCGTCTCGGAGAGAAGCGGGAAGTTGATCCCGAAGATCGCCTTGCTGTCCTCCGCGGTTAGCATTTTTTCGATCTCGTCATTGGGAACAAGACCGCTTTCCAACATTCTTCTGAAAACCGTTTTGGCGATCTGTCCGACGAGGAGCGCGTCGTATGCGGCTCTGTCGGGGACTGTCGCAGCCGAATACGGCAGAGAGGGGATCGCGGCGCGCTTTCCTTTCCTCCCCGTCGTTCCCTTCTTTCCCGTCCCTTTCGCATTTACGGGCCGGAGACTGTTTTGACGGAACATAGCGAGCAACTGATAAGCCCTCATGAAGAGTTCGGCGGTGTCATGTACCTTGCCGCTCACGATGCGGATAGGGTCGATGACTTCGGTGAAAAAGGCGTCGTTGCAGATGAGCCGAAAGGTATAATTCAGTCCCGCCTTATGGAAAAAGTCGTTGAGGAAGTCGATGCGGGACGGAAGCGGACCGTAAACTTTGCCTTGGATCAAAGGGGATGCGAAAACGATTTCCGCCTCTTCCGCTTCGAAGTATCCATACAGACACAATGCGGTGCGGACACATTTTTCAACCACTTTGCGGCCGGAGACGTTGCCGCCCTTGCCGTGATAGTTTAGTCCGTTTTCATGAAAGGCAACGTCGACGGCATAGTACACGGGTTTCCCCTCACAGAGAGCCATCCCGACGGCGTCGCATTCTCCCTGTTTGATGGTCTGATAGAATTTTTTCTCGAAATCCTTTTTTGGGTCCTTCTTGACACGGAAATCAAAAATTTTTTGATGAAACTCGGATTCGAATTGTGTTCTGACGTCGTCGAGCAGAGTTTGCAGCTCCGTCACCCTCTTCAGCTCCCACACGGGAGAGGCCTTCCAATTATTTTGGGCGATCAAGCATTCCTTCACATGCCGAAGCCACGAATAGAACAGGGATTCTGCCATTTCGATTTTCATAAAATGCCCTCCGAAAATTTATTTTATTATACCATGTCAACGTTTTTCCGTCAAGAACTCTCTTGAAAATGATCAATCGTAGCGGAAAAAATCGTCCTCGAAGCTCTCCGTTTGTCCGATAAAGGAATGGCGGTATTCCTCATAATCCTTCACAAAGGGCTCCTTGAGGGTCGGGTCGACGAACACAACATACCCGTTTGCGACTGCATTATCGTTCGGCCCCGTTCCCGTCTTGTAGACGCGCCACCCCATGGACTCGGTTTTTACCTCGATTTTCGCCCCCGTGATCTTCGAAAGGGCCCCGCGGACCTCCAACGATTTTATGACGACTTCCTTTCCGATGTATTTCTTCATATCTTCTACCATAATACTCTCCTTGAATTTTTATTTTTGACCGATTTTCAGGCGGGTTCGGTCTATGTCTCTTCGGCGCCGAGATCGAAAAGCCGCTTGAGGGCGGCAGCCTCGGGATAGGGGATCTTTAAGTTCTTCTGTAAGAACGCCGCCGTGACCCTCTCTTCGGGGTGGGCGTGCACGAGCGCAAGGGCTTCGCTCCGAAGGGAGGCGGGGATGCGCCTTCGAGAGGGTCCGGTCGGCACCCGGTCGAGCGCATACAGGAGATCTTCTTCGCTCTTGCAGGCGGCGGCGACTTCCGAGAAGAGCGTGTCCTCCTCGAGAAGAACGACGAAGCGTTCGATCTTGCGGGTGTAGCGCGGGTGGCGCAGACGGCGGAGCCCCCACGTGATGTGCTCCTCGAGCTCGGTCGGATAGATCCGAAGTTCTTCGCAGACTTCGTCGCAGCTTTTTCTCTCACGGAAGAGCTTCAGAATGCAATCGCGCTCCATATGCGGAAAGGAGTTCAGGTTGCCGTAAACCCGTTCCTCCGCGCCCTCTTTGACGAGAAGCGGCCCGCCCAGGATCTCTTCGTAAAGATTTTGCGGCCAAGCCTTTTCGCACATCCTCCCGCAATAGTTTTTGAAAGCGGGGATCTCCTCTTCGAACTTGCAAAGCCGCTCCTTCGCAAGGTCGTAGAGCGTCCTCTTCTCCCGTTCGTCGCAGGGGAGCTCGTCGTAAGAGAACGTGCAGAGGCGGGAGAGCTCTTCGCCCGATTCCTCCTCCCGCCGCCGAATGTAGTACCGCGCAGCCATTCTCCTCAGTTCATGTTCTCTCAGTTTTGAAGTCGTTTCTTTGTTCATAAATTCCTCCTTAATTTCTTCTCTTGCAGTTGAATTTTACCTTGTAGCCGTCGAGCCAGCCGCCCGTTCTGTCGATCTCGATCCTGTTCCATTCTTCTTCGGTGCCTCCGAAAAGAACGTAACCTTCGTCGTCATCTTCATCGTCATATCTTTCGATCGTCGGAAAGGAATTTCTGCCGATATACTTGACGGACTTCGGGAGATAGAAGCTGTTCATGTGCGAATATTCAAATGCGTACTCTTCGATGCTTCTCACGCCCTCCGGGAGGTCGCACACGGATGCGACCTGAGAAAAGGCGCCTCTTTCGACGACTTTGAGCCCTTTGGGAAGTCCGGTTACGGCAAGTTCCCCGCAGCCCGCGAACGCCGCCTCGCCGATAGAGACGACGGAATCGGGAATTTCGATGCGCCCGAGCGAAGAGCAGCCCGTAAACGCCGCCGCACCGATCGTTTTCAGCGTGTCGGGAAGATCGAGGGTCCTCAATCTCTCACACCCCGAGAAGGCGGCGTCGGCGATATAGACGATCCCCGCGTCCTCCTTTTTTTCAAATTTTACCGATCGCAAACGGATGCAGTCTACAAACGCGTTGTCTAAAATCTTTTTGACTTGCGGGCCGAACACGATCTCTTCGAGCGTTTCGTTGTCGGCAAAAGCATAGCTTCCGACCACATTTGCATTCGAGACGGCGACCCGCTTTTCCGTTCCCCGATATTGCATGAGAACTTCTTCCGTCATTTCCATTCCCAATTCGGGGTCGGCATAGCCGACGTTTTTCACGACTTTGAAAAAATTCGCATTGTCGTCGTCGATATCGGCGGCGCACGCTTTCAAGTTTTCATCCTTCATTGCTTTTTCTCCTTTTTTGATTTTTCGGTTTGAGAGTTTGGGCTTTGCGCTTTGCAACTTGTGTTGTCTCTTCGGATCCCTCCTTTTGATTTTTTGCGATGCGTGAGGCCGGCGCATGAGAAAGGGTCGCGTCGGCGCGAACAGAAGGGGCTCGTCGGCGCAGTTGTCAATTTGCGAAAATGCGACATCGGTCGCGGCATCTCGTTTGGGCGTCGGCGCTCTGTTCGAAGGCGCGGGGGAGTAAAAAAATGTGCTTGCGAACACGCAAACACATTGCTTTTGAAATCACGCCCATTCTAACATACGGGCTCAAAAAAACGGGGGGTCAAGTCCCATACGTCTGAAACGAAAGGGCGCAGACCCGAAAAATTTTTTTCCGCCTCTCCCTTTCCCGAACGCTTTTACGATTCAAGATCCTCGGGATAGACGCCGATATACCTCCCGTCGCCGAGGAGTGCGATCACCTTTGCTCCTCCCCGAAGATAAAAATAGAAATCTTCCACGATTGCAAGATAGCGGTAGAAGGTCGTCCGCCCGATGTGAAATTCGGTGCAAAATGACTTCATATCCACGCCGTCTTCCAACCTGTCGTGCAGGGCGAGGAGGGCAAGATATTTGCGGTTTGAGGGCGTATCGAGGGAAGTGTTGCCGTCCTCGCTGCAGATCCCGTAGTATTCCCGCATGA
The DNA here is from genome assembly GCA_947626005.1 of uncultured Clostridia bacterium. GTDB lineage: Bacteria > Bacillota > Clostridia > Christensenellales > Borkfalkiaceae > Gallimonas. The sequence continues at coordinate 8,809 of CANQQM010000057.1, read as the reverse complement.
TCGCAAGGAGCCTGCGGAAATTGGAGAGACTGATCTGCCGCATTTTGCAAAAATACCCGGGGTCGACGCGATCGGGGTCCCCGTCCGCTTCGAGGGCGAAAAAGAAGAGATTGCGTATTTTTTCTGCCGTGGGGGTCTCTTTGATCTCGGCACGTTTCCCCGTGCGGACATAGTAAATGTTCGTTTCGGTGCGATAAAAGAAATCCTCGCCGTCGAATCGGTCCGCACGGTTGTCCCGATCGTCGCAGACCGCATCATGCTCTTTCGACCGCTTTTGCCTCGGGTCTGTTTTCAGATACCTTCTCTTTCCCATCGTTCCCGTCCTTATCCTTCGAAATGCACCGACGAGAACAGTATAGCACAGAGATCGCCTTCGCGCAAGCCCCGAAATTACGAAATGATCGGATCGCGATCGTATGCGATCCCGCAAAAAAAGAAAATTCTCGGGCGCAAAAGCGGTTGCAAATTTCTTTTTGATATGCTATAATAGCTATCGCCTGTTTGAACGGGCAATCCGCACCCCGCGGTGCGCCGCCCTCCGTGTCCGTAAATTTTTGCTGCGGATGACGGGCGGAACCACGCGAGCGGGGGAGGTAAACGGAGGTATTTTATGTCGGTCATCACCATGAAACAGCTTCTCGAAGCGGGCGTCCATTTCGGACACCAGACGAGAAAGTGGAACCCGAAGATGAAGAAGTACATCTTCGCCGAGCGCCACGACATCCACATCATCGACCTCGAGCAGACTGCGAAGCTCATCGAAGATGCTTATTCGTTTGTCGTCGAAGCGGTCAAGGCGGGCAAGAGCGTACTCTTCGTCGGGACCAAGAAGCAGGCGCAGGATGCCATCAAGGAAGAGGCGGAGCGCTGCGGCCAGTTCTATGTCAATTCCCGTTGGCTGGGCGGCACGCTCACCAACTTCAAGACCATTCGTTCCCGTATCGACTATCTCGAACGGCTCGAGCGGATGGAGGCGAGCGGCGAGTTCGACCTTCTTCCCAAGAAGGAAGTGCTCGGTCTCAAGAAGGAGATGGCGAAACTTCAGGAGAACCTCGGCGGCATCAAGGCGATGCACGGAATGCCCGGGATCATGTTCGTCGTCGACCCTCACAACGAGGACATCGCCGTCGCCGAAGCGCGTAAGATGCATGTGCCGATCGTCGCGATCACCGATACCAACTGCGATCCCGACCTCATCGACTACGTCATCCCGGGGAACGACGACGCGATCCGTGCGATCAAGCTCATCTCCTCGGTCATCGCGAACGCGGTCATCGAGGCCAATCAGGGCGAAACGCCCGTCGTCGAGACGGCGGCAGCCGAGAGCGCCGAAGAGGACGCCGCCCCGCAGGAATAAATTTCAAGGAGAGAGAAAATGGCAGAATTTACGGCAAAGGACGTTATGAAACTGCGTGAGCAGACGGGCGCGGGCATGATGGATTGCAAGCGCGCACTCACCGATGCGGACGGCGATTTCGAGAAGGCGGGCGAACTCCTCCGTGAGCGCGGGATCGCGAAGGCCGTCAAGCGCGCCTCCAAGATCGCGGCGGAGGGCATCGTGTACGCCTACAGCGAAAACGGCGTCGGCGTGCTCGTCGAAGTCAACTGCGAGTCCGACTTCGTCGCGAAGGGCGAGAAGTTCCACTCCGTCGTCGAGACGGTCGCAAAGCAGATCGCAAAGATCTGTCCCGCAACGGTCGAGGAGCTCCTTTCCTCCTCCCTCGGCAGCGAAACGGTCGAGACCTATGTGCAGGAGCAGACGGGCGTCATCGGCGAAAAGATCTCCGTGCGCCGCTTCACCGTGTACAAGACGCAGGGCTTTGTCGAAACGTATATCCACATGGGCGGCACGATGGGCGTCATGCTCGACTTCTCCTGCCCCGAGACGGCGGAGACGAAGGAGCTTGCGCACGACATCGCCCTCCACACCGCATTTGCAAAACCCGCCTATAAGACGGCGGCGGAGGTCTCCCCCGAAACGCTCGAAAAGGAGAAGGAGATCATGATGCAGGAAGTCCTCAACGAGGGGAAAGCGCCTGCGATCGCCGAGCGCATCGTCCTCGGGAAGATCAAGAAGTTCTACGAAGAGAACTGCCTCATGGACCAGAAGTTCGTCAAAGACGACAAGGTGACGATCTCCCAGCTCATCGCCTCCGCGGCGAAGGCGACGGGGCTCAAGATCGAACTTTCGAACTTTGTGTTCTACGTCATGGGCGAAGGGCTCGAAAAGAAGAGCGAAGACCTCAGCGAAGAAGTCGCCAAGCAGGTCGAGGCCATGAAGAAGTAAAAAGGGCATTCCCGCCGCTCCCGAAGCGAACTTCGGGGGCGGCAATTTTTTTATAAATGCAATGATACATGCATAAAATTTTTTATAAAACGGTGATAAAAGATGATAAAAACGGGATAAAGTCCCGTTTTCTTTGTGCCGAATTTTAACTTTTTGTGAAAATATGCAAAAGCGGGCGGGTTTGCCGAGGAAAGACGAATATATTTGACAAACCGCGGAGGCGTGTGCTATCATGGGAGTATCATCGGCTTATTTTATATAGGGTACGCGTCCGCGTATCCCGACAAATAAGCAAAAGGAGAAAATTATGGCGAACGGTAAACGGCGGCAGGCACAGGGCTTTCAGAGGGGACTTTCTTTCCTTTTCGGCGTGCTCCTCGTTCTTTCGCTCCTCCTCTTCGCGGCGTGCGCGAAGACGGGAAAGAATACGCTTACTTTCGTGACGAACGGCGGAAGCGAGATCGCGCCCATCGAGGCGGAAGCGGGAGCGGACATCACCCCGCCCGCCGATCCCGTACGGGACGGCTATGTGTTCGACGGGTGGTATCTTGAGGAGGATCTCTCGGGCGACCGGGTTTCGATCCCTTTTAAGATGCCCGAGGAGAGCACGACCTACTACGCGAAGTGGACGCCCGCCGTCACGGCGAAGCTCACGTTGAGCGCGGGGGAGGGCGGAACGCTTGCGAAGGCGGAGTACGACGTCGTCGTCGGGCAGAACCTCTCTGCCTTCCTCAAAAATATTGCTCCCACGCCCACCGAAGGGCTGGAGTTTGCGGGTTGGTACGAAGGGAGCACCGCCCTCACCGAGGCGCGCACGATGCCCGCGGCGGGGCTCACTTTGAGCGCGAAATATTTTGCGGCGTACACCGTCAACGTCTACCGTCAGAATACGGACGGCAGCTATCCCGACACGGCGGAAACGGTGACGGGCAAGGCGATCTGGGGCGAACGCTTCTCCTACGAACCCGAGGAGCACTACGAGTTCGCGGAGGACAAGACGCAGGATTCCGTGCGCGAACAGCTCGGCATCGGCGAGACGTTCACCGTCTATCTTGCACGCACCGAGTACTACATCAACTACAACGTCAACGCGCCCCGCGGGGTCGAGGCGGCGCGGGAAATCCCCGACGTGCGCATCGTCTACGGGCTTCAGGCGACGCTTGCGGACGGCAACGACTTCGGCCTTCCCGCCTCCTACCGCTTTGCGGGTTGGGCGGAGACCTATAACGGCGAAGTGAAGTACGCGGCGGGGGACACGGTCACCGTCGAGGGCGGACTTCGCCTCTTTGCCAAGTGGGAAACGGCGCTCACCGACGCGTTCGGCGGCGGCGACTATCTCTTCGTCTCCTCGACGGAGGAGGGCGTCGTCTATCTCCGCCGTGCGGGGCTCGACGAGAAGAAGGGCAGCTACGACAGTGCGAAGTCCACCTTCTCCTTCACGGAAGAGGGGCAGGAAGTGCTCGCGGGCAAGACGGTCGGCGACCGCTTCTACTACTACGACGACCTCACGGGCAAGGTATTCCACTACGGAAACGACACCGAAGAGGTCCAAGAGACCATCGAATTCAAGGGGAAGGATGCGGTCGACTACACCGTGACGACGACGGTGGACGGCGCTCCTTCGAGCACCGTGTATCACGGCGTCTATTCCATCGATACGAACACGGGCGAATACCTCTTCGAGTCGGAGGAAAAGAACTTTGCCTTCACCGTCTCCGTCCTTGTCGGCGAAGAGACGACGGGGGAGGAGTATCAGTTCGACCGCGTGACCGACGACACCCTCCGCGGCTTCTATGTGTACCGCATGGGCGAAGAAGCGGAGACGGGCAACCTCCTCTTCCTCGACGGCATGATCGATAAGAACGGCTACGGCGGCGCGGCGGGGTATTCCTACAACGAGGCGACGGGCCGCTACGAGGCGGCGCTCGTCGGCATCTACGAACGCAACGAAGAGGAAAGCGGCACCTACGCCTTCCGCCGTGCGACGGGCGAATTTATCTTCTACTTCCGCCTTGCAAGCTATGCGGGCAACGCCCACGGCGTGGAGTTCAAGGGCTCCTTCCGTACGGGCGACGAGTTCATGGGCGACTATTACGACTATGCGGATATCGACAACGCCGAAGAGCCCGCCCTTCTTCTCGACGGCTTCGGCGGCTGCACCTACAACGGGAAGGCGGCAAGCTACGAGATCAAGACCTCCGAAGTCTACAGGATGTTCAGCACGGCTTCGGGCAACTATAACTACGTCGACTCGTGGATCGTCGTCACCGAGGCGGGCACGGGCACGCAGACCATTCTCCGTCTCATGTCCGACTATGTGTACGGCAACTACTACATCATCATGCATCAGGCCCCGTACATGGAGTACTGGGCGCATTCCGCCGAAAAGATCTACGGGCAGGGGTACGGTTCCCTTGCGCAGAACGCGCTCTTCTACTACTACCTCGACGATATGGTGTACATCTGGTCGTACTACACCGACACGACGACGGGCGAGACGATCTACGAAGTCGTCGACGCGGGCTCGGTAGAGGGCAACCGCGGCAGCTACACCTTCAAGACGGCAAGCTCGCAGGAATACCTTGCGGGCGGACAGTTCGACTATAAGAAGGTAGACGGGCAGATCGTCACGACGTACGGCATGTACTTCCCGTCGGCAGATCCCGGTTCGGGCTCTGCGACCGTTCCCACCTTCGAATACGGCACGGGTGAGGACAAACTCACCATCGACAAGTGGGGCGACGCCATCTACGCGGGCACGACGTACGCGTACGGCAGCTACGAGCTCACCCGGCTTTCGGACGAGGCGCAGGGCGCGTTCAGCGTTCTCACCTTCACGGCGGAAGATACCGTTCTCAACTACTACGTTCCCGAAGAGGGCGCCTCCCGCCTTCTCGGGGATGACGAGTTCGTCTACCTTGTCGACCGCTCCTTCCCGGGGCAGAACGACGGCTTCCTCCACATCCTCCTTACGAAGAATGCGGCGGGCGCATACGAGAGCGCGATGCTCGGCCTCTGGGGAGAGGACGACAGCGGCCTCTACGAGGCGTTTGTCATCGGCGGCAGCGTCGAAGCGGCCGAGGGCTGGGACAATGTCTATCAATTCACGCTCGATCCCGAAAAGACCTTCTCCGGGCTGAGCGATTCCATCCTCGGCGAGTTCGAATCCTTCTTCTTCAAGATGGGGACGCTCGAGGGCAAACCCGCGGCGATCCTTGCCTTCGGCGACATTCTCGAAGCGACGGGCGAGAACGGCGAAACGCTCACCCTCGACGGCTTCGGCGGGGCGACCTTCACCCCCGCGGGCGAGGGCGCGACCCCCGTGGCGGGCACCTATGAGTACGTCGAATATGACTACGACTACAATTACTTCGTCGCCGTGACCTTCGGCAGCGTCGTCCGCTACTTCTGCATCATCGACGATTATCCCGATACGACCTTCGTCGAGCGCAACGGCGCCGAGACGGGGACGTACGCCTACCTCTCGGACGGCGGCCTCTACTTCCCGCAGTACTTCACCTTCTTCGGCGACATGACGGAGGAGGCGGGCGGCGGCACCGTCTATACCTCCCTCTACGACGCATTCGGCTACTACATCCCGACGGGGGAGACGGTCGAACTCACGCACACGACCTACATCTACGAGACCGTCGGCGGGTGGACGGAATACACCGTCATGATCATCCTCGACGAGTATGCTGAGGAATACGTCGAGTTCAACCTCATCACGGCGATCGTGGTCGCAAACGACGGGACGCAGTTCCGCGCCTTCATTCTCCGTTCGGAGGACGAAGTGCTCGACTACACCGTCGAGGGCGGCGGCACCCTCCGCGGCGACGGCTACAACTTCACCGAGTACACGGTGGGGAATACGACCTACTACGGCAACGCTCAGTTCGTGAACGTCCTCGACGACGAACCCGTCTACGACCCCGCGGGCAGGATCGATCCCTCCACGCGGGAGGAAGCGGGAAGCGTTCTCTTCTACGCCTACCTTCAGAAGGTGGGCAACGGGCAGATCACCGAGCTCGAGGAATACGGCGCCTACCTCTTCGATATCGACACCTCCCTCCGCCTTCGCGACAACGTGTACGGCACCTATATCGAGTACTATAAGGGCAGGACGGGGGAGCGCACGCTCTACCTCGACGGACACGGCACCGCCTACGTTCTCGACGGAACGGGCCGCGACCTCGCCTCGGGCCGCTACCGCAAGATGGAGGAGATCGACGAGTACACCTTCTACTTCGAGAGCGACGATCCCGCGGCGGTCCCTTCCTTCCGTTTCCTTCTCGGCTACAACGACGAGTACTACATCTATTCCGACGCGCAGGAAGAGCACCTCTACGTCAACGACGACTGGTCGGTCCTCCTCCTTGCCGCCTTCGACGACGACGGGAACAACGGCCGCTGGGTCAACGAAAAGGGCGAAACGGTCGTGGGGCTCTACGAGTACCTCACGGACGGCCTCGTCGCTCTGACGGCGGAGGACGGCGTCTCCTACTACTTCGATGTAAATTCGAACGGCACCTTCCGCTACAACACGGATGAATATGTGTGCTCGGAGAAGATCCTCTTCGCCTATCAGGGATATTCGAACAACATCCGCATCCCCGACGGGGTGGAGGAGATCGCGGAGTATGTCTTTGCGGTCTATCCCATCACCGTCGCCTCCTTCGACCTCAACGACGTCAAGCGGGTACAGCCGTATGCGTTCTACAACATGCTCGGCTTCAACGTGACGGCGCTCAACGAAGAGAACGCGGGTAATCTCGAATGGGTGGGCGAAGCGGCCTTCTACTTCGACGGCGGCAGAGCGCTCGGCGACACGACGCTCGGCATGTTCGATACGCTCACGACCGTCAACCTTCCCAAGATCCGCTACATCGGCGAGTACGCCTTCTTCGGACGCAATCAGGTCGTCTCCGTCGTCCTCGGCCCCGACCTCGAGTTTATCGGCGAAGCGGCGCTTGCGCATAACGACCTCGACGGCGGCGACCCCGTCACCCTCGACCTCACCGCCTGCGACCTTGCCAAGGTCGAGATCGACCCGACGGCATACCGCCTCCTCACGGGCTACTCTTCGACGCCCGAAATCTACTACGATCACATTCTCTTGAAGGATGTTTCCGCGCTCAGCTACGTTGCCGAGTGGCCGGAGGGTGCAAAGCAGAAGATCACCGTCGCGGGCGGAATCGACCTCAACCCCATCGCGGAGGGCACGGCCTTCTACGATATGGCGGAGGGGAACTACCTCGTGTTCGGGGGCGAATCGGAATACAGCGGCGTATTCGAGATCGCGGGTTACGTCTACGACGGCTGGTCCTCCTTCTCGAAGGACGATACGTACGGGCTGTATCAGCCCACCGCCCAAGGGGCGAAAGTTTACCTCAAGGACGAAAACGGCATCTACACGCTTGCGGGCACGATCGGCGCAGCCGACAAGGTGATGGGCACCTACTACCGCACGGAAACGGAGCACACCGTAAAGCTCAACGAAGGCGCAGACGAAGTTACCTTCACCTTCGAAGTGGAAGTTTCGGAGCTCATGTTCGGCACGGAGATCTCGGCGACCGTTACCGCGGCGACCTACAAAAATATGTCCTTTGAGGGTAATGCGACGCTTTCGCTCGGCCGCTTCGACTTCGACTACACCGACGAGGCAAGTTCGTCCGTCTACACCGTCGAGATCGACCTCGTCGAGCAAACGGGCGAATCCCGCCTCACCAAGAAGGTGTACACCGTAGAGGAAGGGCAGTACCGCATCACCCTTGCGGGCTACACCGCGGACAGCGGGAAGTTCTCCCGCGTCGAGAAGTTCGAAGTGAAGAACGCGGAGGGCGCATACGACTCGGTCTACACCTCCTACACGAGCAACATTACGGATGGCGTATGCACCTTCGACGTAAGAGACACGCAAAACTCGAAGATCACCTCCTACACCGTCACGGTGGACGGGGAGACGATCACCGTCGCCACGAAGGTCTCCGTCGAGAAGCAGTTCAAGACGGCAGACGAACAGTACGAAGCGACCTTCCTCTGCGAGGAGGGGAACGAGACCGTCATGACGTCGCTCACGCGGTTCCGGGTGAAGGGAGAGTACGGCTTCGAGGAACTTTTCGGCGCGGAAATCGCAAAGACGGCCGAGAACACCTTCACGGTCACGGTCTCGAGCGCTTCCGAAAGCAAAGAGTACACCGTCACCTACGCAAACGGTGCGATCACGGTGACCGTCAAGACTTTGCGGGTCGTGAGGGCGGAATCGGCGCACGATACGAACGAAGACTACTACACCGTCGACCTTCTCGTCGACGAGAACGGCACGGTCGTCGGCATCACGGGAGAGATCAAGTTCTACGAGTACGACAACTTCTCCGGAAGCTACGGGAGCGGATTCGCACAGGCGACGATCGAATCTGCGAGCAGCGTTACGTTCGAAAACAACGTCTTTACGATCGAGTACTTCGGGCAGATCTTCACGGTCACCGTGACCGTGACCCAAGGGGAAGGGGGCAACACCTA
>CANQQM010000056.1 GCA_947626005.1 uncultured Clostridia bacterium | reverse complement strand
TCTAAGGTCGGCTACCCATCGTCGGTTTGGTGGGCCGTTACCCCGCCAACTGCCTAATGGGACGCGAGCTCATCCATGTCCGATAAAATCTTTCACCCCCGGGAGATGCCTCCCTGTGGTCATATGCGGTATTAGCAGTCATTTCTAACTGTTATCCCCCTGACATGGGCAGATTGCTCACGTGTTACTCACCCGTCCGCCACTGACGTATTGCTACGCCCGTTCGACTTGCATGTGTTAAGCACGCCGCCAGCGTTCATCCTGAGCCAGAATCAAACTCTTAAGTTCAATTGTTCAAAGTCGCTGCGGGCTAACCGCACCGACGGCTCTGACGAAAATTTCGTTATTTTGCTGACTTTGCTTTTGAGTACTACTGTTCTCAAAAAAATTGACAGAAACTACATTTCTTGTGTTACAAAAAATCGTTTCTTTCTTATTCGATTTTTAATCTGCGCAACCGAACAACAGTTCGGGCTCTCCCCTCGCAGAGTGAGCTTTGCTATTATAACATAGCATCCCCCGCCCTGTCAAGCGATTCGCGGCACATTTTCGGAATTTTTTTCGGTTCCCCGCAAATTTCCGTATATATACGCGCTTCTTTCGGACAGCTTGTTCATTCTATCATATCTAAAATGGAAAGTCAACTGTTTTTCGGCACATTTTTCGCGTTTTTTTGCAAAAATTTTGCCGAAATTTGCCCACCGCTACAGGTTGTGTTTTGCTTTTGATTATGCTACAATAGAGGGGAATTTATTCCCGACGGAGAAATTTATGAAGATCCTTCGCGTTCTTTGCTGCATCCTTTCCTGCCTTTGCGTCGCGTCCGCCATTCTTGTCGGCGTGTTTTGCGGATTTACCTACTGCCTCCTCCTCATCGCCGCCGCCTGCGTCTTTGCGATCGTCATGTTTCTGGCGAAGAACCGCTCGGAGGAGCAGCCCAAAAAGCCCGACTTCATGGACCCCGACCCCCCGAAGGACGGCTCCGATGAACCGAAGGCGTGAGCTCCCCCTTCTCCCCTATTCTATATGGCGCGTGCGCGCGACAATAATTATAGTATGATCAAACGCCGACATCGCAGAGGCGCTCACGGAGAGCAAAAATCCGCGTTCTTATCGGAATGCCTTCAAGCGCCGCCATCCGCAGTTGATTGCAATTTGCAAACAACGCAAACTCACGGCACGGGACGGAAAATCCTACCAAGAATAAAAACGACATACAGCAAGACGCGGTCCCAAGCGGGGCCGCGCCTTGCTTTCAGGGGGAGTTTCGGATCACGTTAAATCGACGCTGTGTCTTACGTATCCGTTGGAATTGGCCATGAGATTGTATTCGACGACGAACTGCACCACGGTGTGTGCGGGGATCTTGACGGTGTAGTGGAAGGCCTTGTCGAAGGCGTCGCCGTACGTCGGGTCGTCGCCGCGCTGGAAGGCGAAGAGCTCCGTCCCGGGAACGACCGTTCCGTCGATGTTGCGAACGAGGGTGCAGAGGGCGCCGGTGCAGTTGAGGTTGACGGTGACCGTGCGTTCGCGGTCTCCTTGGTTGACGAAGGTAAAGACGTCCTGATAGTCCTTCATCCAGTTCCCGATGTTGGCGAGGCAGCCGCGGGTGTCGTACCAGTCGCACCCCACCGTGACCGGCTTGAAGTCGGGCCCGAACACGGTATGGAAGGAGGTCATATCCGTTCCGACCGCCTCGGGCGCCGTCTGCACATTGATGTGCGTCACCCAGTCCTCACGGTTTTGGACGTGCTCGGTCGATTCGATCTTCGCGCCCGGCTCCCCCGTCGGGGAGAGGTCGTCCGCGTAGTAGTTCTTGAAGGTGACGGGAAGGCGCTGGTCGGGCGTGGCGTCGTTGAAGGTCCACGTTGCGCGGTTGTCGACGACGTAGCCGACGTCCTCCCCCGTGTGCACGACGCCGTACTTCTCGGGATCAGTGATGCCGAGGTGGTCGTCGCCGCCCGGGGTCCCCACGGCGACCTTTGCGGGATCGTTATAGACGTAGTACGCACCCTCCGCTTCGCCGATGACGTCGAAGAGCACCGCCCCGTTCTGGCAGTTTCCGTCGACGCGGGCGTCGGCCGTGTCGCCGACGTTGAAGTTGCCGAACGCGTCCGCCGTCGTCCCGCCGAACACATAGATGTATTTTCCCGCGGGGATGCGGTAGGTCGTCGGGGCGAAGTAGGGAACGACGTACTGTCCGCTGAAGGAGAAGTACGCCTTCCAGTTCTTCATCTGCGCCTCGGTGAGGTCGGAAAGGTCGGGAATTTGGAAGGCCGTGTTATAGAACTGCGTCCACTCCTGTTCGCCGAGGTAGGCGCCGTCGCCCGCCTTCTGGTAGCCGATGTTCTTGACGGTGACGTAGAGGTCGTCCTTCCCCGTATTGCGCACACGGTAGCCGTAATAGACGCCGGGGCGGATGGTGTCGCTCTGCTGTTCCATCGTGAAGAACACCGTCTGATTGGAGATCGACTGCCGCGTGATGCAGTGGTTGATGACCTGCGGGCCTTCGGTGAGCGCCTCGGGCGCGTTGCAATAGACGTAGAGGGTGTCGGGGCGCTTGACGTATGCAAGCGGCGCCGCGGTGAGCGGGTCGGCGGAGGGATCGGCGGAGACCGTCGCAAAGTCCGACGCCTTCGGGATCTCCCCGAGTTCGAAGGGAAGAAGCGCCTTGTGGTTCTTCGTCGTCACATTGACGCGGACCTTTTGGTCGGTCTGGAAAATGTTGACGTAGACGAGTTCGTTCTCCTTGAGGTCGATGTCGAACTTGCCCTCCGAGCGTTTGAGGAGGGTGCCGTCCTCGGCGTAGATCTCGACCGAACGGACGAGCTTTGCGGGGAAATCGACGGTGTAGGTGTCCGTGAAGGGGGCGCGCATCTTGACCTTGCAGCCCTCCTTCCCCTCCTCCATCGTGTAGAAGGAGGAAAAACGCACTTCGGGGAGTTTGCGGTACGCCTCCGCGTCGAATTTGCCTTCGGGGGCGGGACCGCCGCCGCAGGCGCAACAAGCCATGAGGGTGAATGCAGCCGCACAGGCCGCGGCAAGTTTCCTTACAGCCATAATTCCTCCGATTCTTTTGGATATTTTCATTGTACCACACATCGGCGGAGTTGTCAAGTATTTGAAAAAAATTTTTTTCTTTTACATGGGAAGTTTGGGGAACTTTCGGGAAGAATGCGGGCGGAAGCGCCGACAAGTGAAAAATATTTTCCGATGTTGCCCCCGCCGCGGCAAAGCCGCGGCGGGGGCAAATTAAAACACGGCGCGTTTGAAACGCGCCGTGTTTCCCCCCCGCACCTTTCCCGACCGGAAAGGCGCAAACTTAAATGCGGTTTGTGCTGACGAGGTGGAGGGCCATGCCGCTCGTCTTTCCGAGCGCCGTGACCGCAAGCCCCGCCACGTTCTGATGATCGATCCACGCGGGCATGATCACGCCGAGGTATTCGTCGCCGCCCGTCTCGATGCTGATGTAGTGCGAACCGTACACCCGCCAGTTGCCGTGGAGGGCGCCGCCGAGCGTGCCGTCCGCGTGGAGGACGATGCGCTTGGCCTCCACCGTCGAGGTCCCCTGCGTGAAGAGCACGCATTCGAACTTCCCCGCGGAGATGTTGAGGAGCTCCTCCGCCGTCACTTCCTGTATCTCCTCCCCGGCGTAGCGGTTGGCGTTCATCACGATCCAGCCGTCCGAGTTGAAGTCGTACTGCCCGAGGTAGAGGTAATGGAAGTTGTTGGAGCGGCTGAGCGCCTTCTCGATGAAGTAATTGGTGCGGCAATGGTATGCGATAAGCCGAACGCCGTGCGACGTTTCGAACATATCGTTGTGCCCGGGGCAGAAGAAGTCGACGGGCGCGTCCTCGAAGCGGAAGGAGCCGAGGAGCTTGTTCCCCGTGCCGATATCCGTCGAGCAGACGAGCGGGTTGCCGTTGACGTCGAGATAGGGCCCCTCGGGGCGTTCGCTCCTGCCGCAGCGCATGTTGTACACCGAGGAGAGCGACCCGTACGAGCACATCAAAAAGTAGTAGTTTTTCTTACCCCATTTGCCGTTTTCGAGGACGGGAACGTCCTTATGGTAGTGAATGACGCCGCCCTCGACGGAGCCGCTTGCAAGCCGCGTTCCGTAGTACTCTTCGAAGGTCGCCTTCTTCAAGGCGAAGTCGGAATAGGTGAGGCCGTCCTTCCGCATCCCCGTGGCGGGGTCGAGCTCGATGAGGTGGATCCCGAGGCCGTAAGAGCCGTAGACGAGGAAGCTCCTCCCCTCCGCCTCGAAGTATTGCGGATCGATCGCATTGGGCGTTCTCCACCCCGCGGGGGACTGGAGAAGGAGGCCCTTGCACTCGAACGGGCCCGTCGGCGAGGCGGACTTGGCGATGCCGATGCACGACTTGGAGCCCCCGAAGTAGCCCGTGAGCGAAAAGAAGAGCCAGAACATGCCGTCGTTGCCGCGGACGCAGTGGGGCGCCCAGAAGGACATGCTCCCGTCCGTCCTCGTGCAGACGCCGTAGCCGACCTCCTTCATCGAGGTCACGCACCAGTCGTAGGCGGCCTGAAGGTTCCCGAATGCCTTGCCCTCCCCCTTTTTATAGGCGGGCGCGGCGCCCTCCATGCGGAACGCCGACCCGTAGTACTCCCAGTGGAGGAGGTCGTCGCTCACGCGGATCTGATAGCCCGAGGGTGCGCCGAAGGTATCCGTCGAGAAGGCGTAATACCGCCCCTCCCATTCGAGGAGGGAAGGGTCGTGCGCACAGCCCTCCTGCCACGTCATGTAGTCGGGCGAACGCATCTGCAGCTTATTGAAGTGCGGATTTTTCGGATACCGTAATGCCATTTCTTCCCCCCGCCGCCCAAAATGCGGCCTCGCATCCCGTCGATGTCTTTATTATAAAACATTTCCGAGGGTTTTTCAATATCTTTTCCGAAAATTTTCGGCCGCAGAAGCGATTTTTTTGGCGAAAATCCCCTCTTTTGCGCAAAAAAAGAGCGGGACGGCGAACCGTTCCGCTCTTTTTGTGTCTTTTACTCCTTGGAGCCCGTAAGCATCAACGATCCGATGATGAGCTTCTGGAAGCAGGCGAAGAGGATCATGACAGGAACGACGCACATGACGGACGCCGCGATGTTGGGACCCTGATTCTGCCCGAGCACGTTGTTGACAAGGAACATTGCGTGCGGCAGGTTGATCGCCGGGGAATCTCTCGGGATCATGATGAACGAACCCATGTAGTTGTTCCAGCAGCCCATGAAGGACAGGAGGCCCTGTGCCATGATCGCGGGCATTGCGAGCGGAAGGATGAATCCGCAGAAGATGCGGAAGTATCCCGCGCCGTCGATCTTCGCCGCCTCGATGATGGAGGTGGGAAGGCCGAACAGGAACTGACGGATGAAGAATGCCGTCATGATGGAGCCGAACATCCCGGGGATGATGAGAACGAGACCGTTCTCCTGCCAGTTCATATCCGAGTACATGACGAACTGGGTGATCATGATCGAGGGGCCGGGGACCATGACCGCGGCGAGCAGGAAGAAGAACACTGCGTTCCTGCCGATCCACTGGATCTTCGCGAAGGAGAAGGCAGCGGAGGCCGAGGTGATGACGCCGACGACGACGGGCACGATCGAGTAGATGAGGTTGTTGAGGAGCGCTCTCCAATAGGTGAGCGGCAGATGCGCGTTTTTGAACGCCGTCTTGAACATGTAGATGTAGTTGTACAGGAGCGGATCCCCGTCGGCAAGGACGGAACGGGACGGCCACCAGATGAGCTCATTGATGTAACCGTCGCCCGTGCGCGTCGCCGTGAAGGAGCCCGCGATCATCCACCAGAAGGGGTAGACCATCAGGAAGGCGCCCGCAAGGAGGACGACGTACGTCGCGATGTCCTGCACGAGTTTCGCACGCTGTTTGCTGGCGCGGTGCGTCTTCGTCGAGAATCCGAAGAAGGCGGCGAATGCGCCCCATGCGTAGCGGACCGGAGAGTAGTGCTTTATAATGTCCTCTCGGGAGGCAGAACCGGGGGTGAGGTTGACTTCTTCCTTGACATCTTCGACGGGTTCCACAGCTTCTACGGTTTCCACTTCTTCCATGTTTTCCATGTTATCCATGTTATCCATGCTGTCCCTCCTTAGTCCTTATTCCGCGAGTCGAGCCAGAACTGGAAGAGCGTGAGCACGAAGATGATGATCGCAAGGAAGAAGCCGTAGGCCGCGCCCTGCCCATACTTGTACTGCTGCCCGTCGGTGAGGCCGTACTTGTAGATGAGTGCAACGTAACCGGATGCAAGCGGGAATCCTGCGCTCGAGGCGTCGCCCGAAAGCAGAAGTTCGGGTTCCGCATAGATCTGGAGACCGCCGATGACGGAAGTGACGATGTTATAGAAGATAACGGGATAGAGGTCGGGCATCGTGACTTTCCAGAAGATCTGCCAGCCGTTTGCACCGTCGATCTGTGCCGCTTCCTTCGTCGCCGCATTCACGCCGGAAAGCCCTGCAACGTAGAGGATGATCGTGCCGCCGAGCCCCTTCCAGACCGACATGATGATGATGACGAGTTTGGTGAAGAGCCCTTGGCACCAGAAGGGATCGGCGAGGAACTTGTTGTTCGTCGCGCTCTCCCCGAGGTCGAGGAGGGTCTGCCAGCTGTACCCCGCATCGGGTGCGACGGCGAGCCAGCGGAATCCCGTGGAGCTTGCGCCCGTGAAGTCGTCGAGGCCGAAGATGTTGTTCATGACGCCGAGGGGCTTGAACAGGATCTTGAAGGTGTAGACGATCGCGATCGAGCTTGCAACGCAGGGAAGGTAGTAGAGCACGCGGAACAGGTTCCCGCCGCGGATATCGCGCGACATGCAGACCGCGAAGAACATCGAGAGGACCATGCCGATGGGGATACCGATCATATAGAATACGGTGTTGAAGAGATACATCCCCATCTCGTTCATGACGAACCCGCGCCGCTCAAAGGTCGCATTGACGCCCGCCTTGTGCGTGAAGAGATACTTATACCATACCAAGGGGCCTTCTTCCGGGTCGACATACGCTCCGAGGTTGAAAACCGCTTCCATCAGCGAATCGGGTGCGTTTGCACTGTAGTTCGTGAAGGAAATGAGAAGCGCCAGGACGAAGGCGAAGTAGACGAACCAAACCGTACCGATGATCAGAGGAACGCAGAACGCCCAACCCCAGATGTTGTCTTGCAGCTTCTGCTGATTGATGGGCTTTCTCGTCTTCTTGGGTGCCTCTACGGCGAACGATTCTTCGGCGGGAGCCATGGTTTCGTCTACACTCGTGACAATGTTTTCTTCCATGAATTCTCCTCCTAAATATCAAGAGTGCGAAAGGCGCGGCCTCGGCGCTCCCCCTTTCGGGGGAACGCCTTGTTCCGCGATCCTATCAGGACTGCGAGTAAGAACGGATCTCGTTCTTGATCGAGGTTTCGAGGTCTTCCTGTACCTTGCCGGCGATGAAGAAGCAGAAGAATGCGGGCGAATAGTACTGCTTGAGCTGCTCAACAGGCGTATTGATGGCCGTGGTGACAAGAGATTCGAAGCTCTGCGTAGAGGTGAACGGAGCCTGCACGCGGTAGGTGAGGGAGGTACCGTCACGCATCGAGATGTCGTTGATCCAACCGACTTCATAGGTGTACATTGCACTGTCGCGGATCGCGTTGAGGCCGTACTGCATGCGGAGCTGCATATCGCGGTCTGCATAGGTATACGCCGTCATCTTGAGGATCTTCATCGCAGCCGCACGGCGGGCAAGTTCACCCGTCAGAACGTCTTCGATGGTCTGGTTTGCGAACTGTTCGTCCCAACGAAGAGGAACGTCTCCGCCCCTGATCTGATAGCCGGGGATTGTGCCGTTCGGATAGTGGGCCTGGAACCAGTTCTGAATGGTCATCTTGAGCTCGGTGCTGTTCGCATCCGACGCCGTGTTGAGGGCTTCGACGACCGTGCCGTATGCCTTCCAGATGGTCTCTGCTTCCGCAACGCCGGCGGGATTCTTGACAAGGCCGGGGGTCGTCCAATACTCGGTATCGCTGAACCCTTCGGGGGTGATCATATCCGAGAAGGCGCCTGCGTTATCGGGAGCATCCGTCACGTTTTCGGCAACGGGATCCTGATAGTACAGGAAGTCTTCGCACTGCTGCTTGAAGTTCGGGAGCTGCGCACCGCCGAGGGTGAGGTCGTGCTGCGACTTCTCCTGCGCCGAAAGGGTGAGGATGAGGTCGGCTGCGCCCTGAAGCTTCCAAGCCGCCGCTTCGCTGCTCTCCGCCTGAACGCGGACCTGATCGTTGAGGGCGAAGCCGACGGAGTCCATACGGGCGCCCCACTTGTCCTGACGGTCGAGCTGGTTGGCGATGATCTGCTCCTGCGTATAAGGAGCGGAAGGAAGGGTCGCGTTCGCGGCTTTCGTGTCGTTTGCGGAATCCCACTGGTATGCTTCCATCTGATAGTAAGCGTTCTTGATGTTGGAATAGAGCGCGTACTTCTCGCCGACGGGGACGGTCATCGAACGCCATTCGCAGATGGTCTTTCCGTCGATGGTCATCGGGGACTCGTTCTTCGTCTTGTTATCCCACGTACCTGCGCCGTAGAAGATGCAGGCGCCGTTTCTGAAGAGCGACCAGCCGTTCTCGGTCTTCTGCTCATCCGTCGTACGGGAGTTGCCGGAGTTGCCGTTCCAGTCGGAGCCGTAAGCGAGGAAGGCGCCGAAGGTCTCGATGAAGTTCTGCGAGTTGACGCCGTACTGCACGTCGACGTTCTCGATGTTGCCGTTCAAACGGCGCTTCGGGACCTGTTCGGTATAGGTGCCGCCCTGCTGGTTCGCAGCGAGCTGGAGCCGCCCGTCTTCGCGGATATCGATGCCCTTGAAGTCGTACTCGCCGTCGTTGAGGGAACCGTCGTTGGTGACGTTCACCGCGGTCGCGTTGATCGCGACGTCGGACGAGGTATTGATGAAGTTGGCATCGTTCCCTGCAAGCCAAGGAAGGAGGTAGAGCGTCGGGTTGGGTGCGCCTTCGTACTGGTCGTTGCCGAAGACGTTCTCGGGCGTCGCGTTATCGAAGCCGAGAAGCACGCCGCTCTTGCCGGACGTGAGCGCGGTCGAAGTTACCGTCCCCTTGCCGTTACTGATGTTCACGAAGTTGTTGCTCGTCGCATCCTGGATGGCGCCGAAGTTGAAGGTGTTGCAGAAGTAGGTGACCGCCCAGGTGAGCGCGCCGTATTCCGCATAGGTGAGGGTGATGTGCCCGATGTTCGTGTCGTAGGGCGCATTCGCGTCGACCGCGGTTCCGTCGGGGACCTCGAAGGTGTCGCCGGGGAAGCCGGGGATGGTGACGATGTAGCCCTCTTCACCCGTCTGATCCTGCACCGCTCTCGCGACGGGGTCGCCGCCGGTGAGGGCCGCGTTGAAGTTCGGGAATGCGTAGAAGTTATACGGCTTATATCTCGTCGGAACGCCGGGGTTGATGAGCGGAGCGGGAGAGCCCGCTTCTGCATGCATGGTGATCTCGGTCCCGTCGAACGGGTTCGTGATCTTGTAGTCGCCGTCGACGGCATAGGTGACGACGTCGGCGTCGGGCGTACCCGTGTAGGTGTTCTTTGCGGGGTTATCCGCGGCACCCGTGACGCTGCGCGCCGTGTTGACGGGGACCGTCATGTAGGCGAGTTTGAGCGCTTCGGAGAAGTATCTGCCGTTGAAGCCCATCGTGAAGTTGGAATAGTCCTTGGGAAGGCCGTAGACGCCGACTTCGGTCGCATTGCCCGTCGTGTAGAAGCCGCCGTGCTCTGCGGTCTTGCCGCTTGCGCCGATCGTCTCGCCCGTCTTGTAGTACTGGAGCGAGTCGCCCATCGAGTAGGTTCCTTCCGCTTCCGCCTCTTGGGAGTAGCCGTAGAAGGCAAGAACGTCCTGCCAAAGGCCCTGGATGCTTGCGACGTTCTGGTCGTACGCGTCGCCCGTCGCGTTGTTGATGAACTCGGAGAGATCCATGATCCTTCCGCGGCGCGCCCACGACTTGACGTTCTTGGGCTGGACGTAGATGATATCCGCCGCCTTGCCGCGGACGAAGTCCGTGTTGAGCTGTTCGAAGTAAGCATCACGGCTCGGGTCGGAGTTGAAATCGACGTGGACCTCTTTGTCTGCGGGGATGGTGCCCGCTGCGCGGAGTTTCTCGGTATACTCTGCCGCCCAAGTCTGACAGATCTGATCGTTGGTCGCTTTATCGGTCTGATCGCAGAAGATGTTGACGGTAAGGGTATAGTCATCTGCCTTCTTTTTGCAGCCCGCAAAAGCAACCGCGGTACCGCACACCATGACGGCGGAAAGCGCGACGAGAGAAACGTTCCTGATGAGTTTCCTCTTCTTCATTCCTTTATACCTCTTATAAAAATTTTTTGTACTCCCCCTTCTCGCCTTGCCCTTCGGCCTTGTTCGCGCGTTTGGGGGTTACGCGAACGCCGCCTTCGTGCCCTGCGGAGAAAGAATGACTCCGAAGCTTGCATAAATGAAAAAACATTCGTGGATCTACCATGAAATCTTCCTTCGGACCCTGCGGATCCGAAAAAAAGAGTGCACGAAAAATCAACGAATGCCCATCATATTATGACTTCCCCCCCGTCGTCATTTTTTTGTACTGTTACAATCATAGCACACCGCAGGGGGTTTGTCAATGTAATTTCGAAAATTTTTTTGTGAAAATTTCATCTTTTTTACGCTTTTTTTTGGGCAATTTCACCAAATCCGCAAAAAAGAGCGGCCGCTTCGGGCCGCAAAACGGAAGATATTCCGCTCCGCTCCTTCCCGCTCCCCAAGATGTTGCGCCGCGGGGGAAGTCGCTCTTTTTCGGCGCTACATGGACGGCGTCCGCACAAAATAGTAGTACACCCCGTCCGAGCCCGTCTCCCGCATCCCCGAAAGAGAGAGGGTCCTTCGGGAGCGGGTGTTCTCGCGGAAGCATTTCGCCTCCACCCTCTCCAAATTGAGCTTGAAGAAGGCGTACTCGGTGTAGGCGCGGACGGCCTCCTGCGCAAAGCCCTTGCCCTCCGCCTCGGGAAGAAGCCTCACGCCGATCTCCGCCTCCGCCGCATAGCCGAAACGGTGCAGAACGACTTCGCCGACGAGCCTTCCCCCGAAGTAGATCCCGAGCGGCATTTCCCGCTTTTCGCGGAAGTCCTCGCGCGCGCACTTTAGAAAATATCCGTCCGAGGGGCGGCGGGTGCGGTCCTCCCGCCAGTCGTACCCCCAGTAGCGGTTGCGCTCCGTATCGGAGGCGAGGCGGGCGTATTCCGCCTTGTCGGCGGGGCTCACGGGGGCAAGGAGAAGGCGCTCCGTCCTGATTTCGGGAAGGGCGGAGACGAGGTCGATCGCCCTCTTGGGGAGGACGTTGTACTTGTCGACGAGGGATTCGGGGTTGTACTGGAGCTTGGACTTTCTCAGCCCCGCGTCCCCCGCGTCGTCCATGCGGTTTATGTAGGGGACGGTATTCGAAAACGCCCGCGCAAACGCCTGCGCAAGGTAGGGATAGATCCCCTCGTATTCGCGCAGGGCCTTCTCGATGTGCACGATGAGCATGTCGCCGCAGACCTCCCCGACGGAGAGGCCGACGATCTTGCCCCCGACCTCCACCGCCCCCGCCTTAAGGCCGAGGGTCCCGATCTCGGGGAGGAGGGCAAACGCCTCGTCCATCTCCTCCTCGGCAAGATGGGTATGCTTGCCGCGCTGCACGCCCTCGTATTCGCGGAGGAACTCCCTTGCGGCGGAGAGATCGCCCTCTGCGGGAACGAAGCGCGCGTCGGGGTAATTTTTCTCGAATTTGTGCACATGGTTGCGCTGTCCCGCGAATTTCTTGCCGGGGAAATCGCGGAAATCGGAGCTCAAATAGAGGTAATCCCGCCAGCGGCGGTTGTTCGTGACGAGGGCCTCCCCGTAGCGGGAAACAAGGTCGCCGAGGCGGCTTCTCGGAACGTTCGTGAAGTGGGCGCGGAGGTCGGCGTCACGGCAATAGCGCTCGACGGCGGCGATCGCGGCGCTCTCCTCCGTCCTGTCCCCCGTGCGGGAGAGAGGATAGTGGAAGTAGTCCTTCCCCGCATACTTTTCGCGGAGGATGAGGCAGTTCTCCGCGATCGCATAGGAAGGCTTCAAGGCGTCGTGCCACATGAACTGGAAGCCGAGCGAAAAGTCGGAAATATGCAGCGTCTGCGCCCCGAAAAAGGGGGAAAGCGCATGCATGTCGTGGATGTCTACATCTTGAAATTGCATGGAAAATGCCCGAATGGGGTCGGAAAATCGAGGGCGGGACCGCTCGGCCCCGCCCCAAACTCAATTGACGTTGTCGAGGATGTCGAGCATCTCGGAGATGCGGTCGAGATCGTCGCGCGTGTAGTAGTCGATGTAGATGCGCCCCTTCTTCTCCGTCCCGATGAGGGAGACCTTCGTCTTGAAGGTGGTGCGAAGGCGATCGACAAGGTGTTTGAGCTCAACGTTCGCCAGTGCGTTTTTGCGCTCCTTATCCTTGGCAATGACCTCGGCGGGGCTCAAAAACTGCTTGACGGCGCGTTCCGTCTCACGGACCGACCAGCCGTTCTTCACGCAGTCCTGCGCAAGGGAGGCCTGCGATTCCTTGGGGACGGGGACGAGCGTGCGCGCATGGCCCGCGGAGAGCTTGCCCTCCCGCACGAGGGAGATGACGCCGTCGTCGAGGGTGAGAAGGCGCAGGGTGTTCGCGATCGCGGGACGGGACTTGCCGAGCCGCTCCGCCAAAACCTCCTGCGTCAAGTTGTACTCCTCGAGGAGCCGCTTCATGCCGAACGCCGCTTCGATGGGGTTGAGGTCCTCGCGCTGGAGGTTTTCGATGAGCGAAATTTCCTGTATCTCCCGCTCCCCGAGTTCCTTGATGATGACGGGGATCTTCTCGAGCCCCGCCCGCTTCGCCGCACGGAACCGCCGCTCCCCCGCGATGATCATGTATCTTCCGTCGGGATTGCGGTTGACGACGAGCGGCATGATGACGCCGTGTTCGCGAATGGAATTCGCAAGGTCGTTCATCGAGTTTTCGTCGAATGCCTTACGCGGCTGATTGGGATTGGGGAATACCTCGTCGATGGAAACTTCCGTCGTTGCGCCGTTCCCCCCTGCAGCGCCTTCGTATGCGCTTTCCGCGTCGCTGAAGAGCGCGGACAGTCCGCGACCAAGTCCGATAGCCATAATTTACTCTCCTTTTCCCTCTGCTTTTTTCAAAAATTCTTCGGTGAGTGCGCTGTACGCGCGTGCGCCCATGCACTTCGGGTCGTGCAGAAGGATGGGCTTCCCGTGGCTGGGCGCCTCCGAAAGACGCACGTTGCGCGGGATGACGATCTCGTACAGCTTTTTGGTGAAATACTTGCGGATGTCCGCCGCGATCTGCCTCGAGGTGAGCGACCTTCCGTCGTACATCGTAAGGACGACCCCCTCCACCTTGAGGCTCTTGTTGAGATGCTGGCGCACGAGCGCAATGGTGTTCATGAGCTGCGACAGCCCCTCGAGGGCGAAGAATTCGCTTTGAATGGGGATGATGACGCCGTCCGCCGCGGTGAGCGCGTTGATCGTAAGAAGCCCAAGGGAGGGCGGACAGTCGATGAAGATGTAGTCGTACTGCCCGCGGACCTTCTCGAGGGCGCTCCGAAGCATCTTTTCCCGCCCCTTCTTGTAGACGAGTTCGACCTCCGCGCCCGCAAGATCGATGTGCGAAGGGAGAATGGTCAGCCCCTCGAGCATCGTCGGAAGGCAGTTGTCCTTGACCTCCTCCTCGTCGATGACGACGTTATAGACGGATTTTTTGAGCGTTCCCATGAAGATCCCGAGCCCCGTCGTCGCGTTGCCCTGCGGATCGAGGTCGACAAGGAGAACCTTCTTCCCCGCATTCGCGAGGTACGCCGCCATGTTGACGCAGGTCGTCGTCTTGCCGACGCCTCCTTTCTGATTGGAAAACGATATGATCCTACCCATTTTCTCGGCTCCTTATCAAGTTTCGGGCGAACCGTCGCCGCTCTCGCCGCCGTCCTCGCCGGAAGGCGTTTCGGGCGATTCTGCCGCCTCTTCCTTCTTCGCTTCGGGAGCTGCTTTTTCCGAAGAGGCGTCGATGCCGAAGGGACGGTCGGGAGAGGCCTTGTCGTGCTCCTCCATATAGGAGAGCACTTCGCGGTAGTCGGCGCCGTTCATGAGCATGTCGACCTCGGCGGTGTAGATGGTCTCCCGCTCGACGAGGACGCGCGCCATGTTGTCGAGGATGGAACGGTTCTCGAGAAGCAGCTTTTTCGCCCTCGCATACGCCTTCTCGACGATGGCCTTGACCTCTTCGTCGATGATCGCCGCCGTCTCCTCCGAATAGGTGTTGCGCTGTTCGAAATCGCGGCCGAGGAACACGGGGCCGTCGTTGCCGTATGCGATGGGACCGAGGCGTTCGCTCATGCCCCACTCAGTGACCATGCGCCGCGCCATCTGCGTGACGCGCTGGATGTCGTTGGAGGCGCCCGCCGAAACGTCGTGGATAACGATCTCCTCCGCCACGCGCCCGCCGAGTGCCATGCAGATAAAATCGTTAAGTTTATTAACAGTCATGTCGTTGTCATCCGTCTCGGGACGGGTGAGGGTGTACCCTGCCGCCATGCCGCGCGGGATGATCGAGACCTCGTGCACGTTCTCGGTGTGCTCGCAGAGCTTTGCGAGGATCGCGTGCCCCGCCTCGTGATACGCCGTGCATTTTTTGTCTGCCTCGGTGACGACGCGGCTCTTTTTCTGAGGGCCCATGATGACTTTGTTGATCCCCTCGTAGAGCTCGAGGTTGCCGATAAGCGACTTCCCCGCACGCGCCGCAAGGATGGCGGCCTCGTTGAGAAGATTGGCAAGATCGGCCCCCGAGAACCCGCTCGTGATCCGCGCGATGACCTTGAAGTTGACGTCGGCGGCCAAGGGCTTATTGCGGGCATGGACCTTGAGGATGGCTTCCCTCCCCTTGACGTCGGGAAGGTGGACGTAGATCTGACGGTCGAAGCGGCCGGGACGGAGAAGGGCACTGTCGAGGATGTCGGCACGGTTGGTCGCAGCCATCACGATGACCCCCTCGTTGACCTCGAAGCCGTCCATCTGGACGAGGATCTGGTTGAGGGTCTGTTCGCGCTCGTCGTGTCCGCCACCGAGCCCCGCACCGCGTTGCCGCCCGACCGCATCGATCTCATCGATGAAGATGATGCAGGGCTGATTCCGCTTGGCAAGATCGAATAGGTCGCGCACACGCGAGGCACCGACGCCGACGTACATCTCGACGAAGTCGGAACCGCTTGCGGAGAAGAAGGGCACGCCCGCCTCCCCCGCGACGGCACGGGCGAAGAGCGTTTTGCCCGTCCCGGGAGGCCCCACAAGGAGGACCCCCTTCGGGATCTTCGCCCCGAGGTCGGAGAACTTCTTGGGATTCTTGAGAAACTCGACGACTTCGGCAAGTTCCTCCTTTTCCTCTTCCGCGCCCGCCACATCAGAGAAGCGCACCTTGATGTTCGTTGTGACGCGGGCCTTGGTTTTTCCGAAATTCATAATCTTTCCGCCACCGCCGCTCGTCGCGCGGAAGATCATAATGAATGCAACAACGCCGACGACGAGGATCGCGAGGTAGACGATGTTGCCCCACCCGCTGCCCGCGTTCGGATCGCGGAACTCGATGCGGATGTCCTGCTCCAGCCACATGTTCACCATGTCGGAGTCGGAGCCGTAGTAGCTCGGGCCTACCGTCGTGTACGCGTACGAAGAGGCGTTATCCGACGTGTAGCCGTAGAGGTTATAGCCGTCGATCACGATCTTCTTGATCTGCTGATCATCGGGAATGTTCCCGTCGTCGCCAGCGGGGTCGGAGATGAGCTCCATGAACTCATCGTAGGAGCGGCTTTTCTGCGCATTGATCTGCGACGTGATGAGGAAGTACGCCCCGATCCCCAATGCGGCGACCAAGACAATGATGATGATCGCCTTTACTGTTTTGCTCAAATCAGGTCTCCTTTCTTGAATTTACGGTTGCACACAGTATGTGCCGCCGAACGATATTATTGTATCACAAACGGGCGGAATTATCAAGTGTTTGAAGGGAATTCTTTCCTTGATTTCGCAAATCTCACCGATTTTTCAAAAAAAGGGCCTAAAACGGCCGTTTTTGGCCCTTTTTTGCCCCAAAAATTGTTTCACATGAAACACTTGGCTAAATTTTTTGCCGTTTTTGTGTTTCACGTGAAACATTAAGCGCACAAAAATCACCTTTTGCGTCGCTTTTTTTACGAAAATACCCCTGCTTTTGCCTTAAAAACGGGGGAAAGGGGTTGGCTTGCAGACATCGCTACCCGAAGGGAAGCTCCTTAAAATAAGTGCGTTTCGGCAAAAAGGGGCCGCATCCGAAGGGATGCGGCCCAAATAAAACAAATCGCATTCAAGCCAAATGCTCAAATGCTGCCCGTTAACATGCGACCGGGGAAGTGCGTCGCCCAGAGGAACCACTCCCAGTTGTAAATTTTGCCTACGATCGCACTCGCGCCGATGAAATCGTTCAATGCGCTTGCGTTGATCCAGTTGCAGATCGCAAGGAGGAAGAAGAGAAGGATGAGCGCCTTCAGAAGTCCCAAAAGGCCGCCGAGCACCCGATTCACCACCTTCAGCGGTTTGATTTTATCGACAAGGCCCGTTCCGACCTTTCCGAGAAGCCACGTTCCGACTTTGAGAAGAACGACGAGCACCACAAAGCTGATCGCAAGGGAGATCCACTCGGCGACCGCCGTGTTCCCGATCGCGCCCGTAAGCGCCGTAGTCAGTCCGAACCAATCCTCGAGCGAACCGCGCATGGGCATACAGAAGAAAGCCGCAAAAGCGACCGAGAACAACGTTCCCGCGAGCCTGCAGATCCCTCCGATGAAGCCGCGCCTGACGCCGAGGAGGATCCCGACAATGACGATAACAAAGAATACGATGTCGAGCGCCCAAGCGCCCGAAGCTGCAAGAAGATTCATTGCCGCCTCCTTGATTTATTGCTCTTCCATTATATCACCATTTGGAGAAAAAGTCATTCTTTTTTCGGCAATTCCTTATAAAAAGTGCAAAACCCGTCAAAAACATAGGGCGCAAAGGGGAGGAAGTAAGATGGACTACGCCTTTCACGTTTATAATTCTCTTGCGGAAACAGGGATCATGATGGCGCTCGAAAAGCTGCTCGAAGGGTCGACGCGGCCGCCCGTCGTCCTCTGCATCGGGAGCGACCTTGCGATCGGCGACAGCCTCGGCCCCGTCACGGGGACCATGCTCCTCAAGAAAAGTTCGGGCTTTTACGGCTATGTGTACGGAACACTGAAGGCCCCCGTCACGGCGAAGGAGGTGCGGTACCTCGACGCCTTCCTCAAAAAGACCCACCCGGGGAGCAAGATCGTCGCCGTCGACGCCGCGGTGGGGGAGGAGAGCGAGATCGGGCTCCTGAAAGTCGTCGGAGGGCCCCTCCGCCCGGGGTCGGGAGCGAACAAGCGGCTCGGAAAGGTGGGGGACGTCTCCGTGCTCGGCATCGTCGCAAAGCGGTCCGCCTTCTCCTACTCCCTTTTGAACCTCACCCGCCTCAACATGGTCTACGCGATGGCGGAGACGGTCGCGGGGGCGCTCTCTTCCCTGTCCCTTCGAACGGCCTTTTCGGGCAAAATGTGTTCCTAAGGAACAACATTCAATAGATTTGACATAATTATTGTTATTTTGTAACATTTTGACCGATTTTTGAAAACAAGCGTTTGTTTTCTTGACGGAATTTGAACAAAAGGTTACAATAATAGCAACTTTCAGATAAGGAGATTTCGGAAAAATGGTCAAGACGACGAAGACGAAAACGTATAATACCGAGACCGCAACGGTTGTAAAACAGGTTGTGAGCGGTACGTACGGCGATCCCGCCGGCTACGAGCTGACGATGTACCGGACGCCCGAAGGGGACTACTTCCTCTACACCTACGGCGGCGCATCCTCCGCGTATGCGACGGAGAACATCAAGGCGTTCACCAAGGCACAGGCCGAGAAGTGGATCAAGGAAAACTAAACGCAAACGGAAAGGGAGCAGCAAACGCTGCTCCCTTTCTTTTTTCATTGGTGTATCGAACAGATCTTCCGATCAGTCCTCCTTCTTGAGCGTCGTCCCCGTGTACTCGACGGCCTGCGGTTCGAATTCCTCTTCCTGCGTCTCGGCGGGGGTAGGGGTCTCCGCCTCATCCTCTTTTCCGAGATAGGTCCCGAAGAATCCCGAGAATCCGCCCTTCTTGTACCCCGGCGTTCCGCTGCGGTGGAAGCTCGTTCCCGACGTTTCGGGCGTCGCCTCCGAAGGGAGCTCTCTCTTCGGATAGGGCTTTCTGTCGCCGTACTTCGAATTTCTGTCGCGGTCGCGCTTGTCGCCGTACTTGCCCCGCCCCTGCGGTCTGTCGCCGTAGCGGCCGCGGCCGCCCTGACGGTCCTTCTCGCGCTTGTCGTAGACGCGCAGATTCTTCGGCGTGATGACGACGAAGCGGACGGGCTCCTTTCCTTCGCTCTTGGTGGTGACCTCGTCGTTGTCGACGAGGGCGGCGTGAATGATCCGCCGTTCGTAGGGGTTCATGGGCTCGAGGCGCACCCGCTTTCCGAGGCGGACGGCCTTCGCCGCCAGCTTCTCCGCGACCCGCCGAAGCGTCTCTTCCCGCTCCTCGCGGTAGTTCTCGCAGTCGACGACGACCCGCTTATACTCCTTTCTTCCCGTGTTCGCGACGGCCCCCGCAAGCGCCTGAACGGCGTCGATGATCTCGCCGCGGCGGCCGATGAGGCCCTTTGCGGACGTCGCCTTCAAGTTGATGACGATCTTCTCGTCCTCCCCCGTAAGTTCGGGGGTGACCTCCTCTCCGAGAAGGGGAAAGAGCCCTTCGAGGAACTTGACTGCGCGCTGCCCGTCGGTGAGTTTTTCCTTGACTTTGAGGGCAACTTTTGCAGGAACGGAGCCGAACAGCTTCTTCTTTCCTTCGTCGAGGACTTCGATCTCGACCTCTTCGCGCGGGACGCCGAGCTCTGCAAGCCCCGCCTCGATCGCCTCTTCGACCGTTTTACCGGTTGCTTCGATTTTTCCTTCCACTGTCATATACAACCTCCCGAGCGGAATCCGCCTGTTTAACGCTTTTTGTCTTTGCGGTCCTTCCGCTCTTTTTTGCCGTTTTCGCGCTCCATCTGCTGCTTTTTCCAAGCAGGGATGCGGGTGTACTGTTCCTTTATCGCCTCTTCTTCCTTCTTATTGAAGATCCGACCGATGATGAGGTTGGAAAGAAGGGTCACGAGGAGGGCGATGAGGCTCGACATCGTCATGTAGATGGAGAATGCCGCGCTGTACATGAATGCGAACAGCGCATAGATGAGGGGCATGACGATGAGCATGACTTTCTGCTGCCGTGCGCCCTGTCCGTCGACCGTCTGATACTGGCTCGTCTCCTTTTGGCTGCGCATGGTGATGAATTGCGAAAGCACCATGAGCCCGATGGAGAGCACGATGAGAATGAAATATCCGTTTGCCGCGTCCTTTTCCGCCGAGAGCTCGGAGGTGAGATTTTCGTACTGGGGTGCGGTAAATACGTTGGAAAGCTCCCTTTCGACCTTCTCTCCGCCCACTTCGAATACGACCTTCTGGTTGCGGAACTGGCTCTCGAAGGTGGAATATTCGGCGATGGGGTGGTTATAGGAGACGTCGGGATACCACACGTTTTTCACCCACAGGAAGTGGGCGTCGTGCCCCTTGTACCACTCTGCCGCCGCCGTCGCGCCGATCTTTACGACGTAGCGGTAGCACGCCGTCTCGACGGAGATGGTCTCGGGCTCCTCCTTCTCCGCCGCCGCGGTGATGATACCGTCCACTTCCGCCTTGGCGGAGGAATACAGCTTGTCCGTGTCGATCTTGTATTCGCGGAGCACCGTGTCCGATTCGAGACTATACCAATAGAACATGTACTTGTCTTTGTCTTCGACGGTGAGGTACTTTCTTACGACGGTGCCCCCCTCCGAAGTCCCGTACACGTCGGTCATGGTATAGACGATGTTCCCGCCGACGGGAATGGCCTCCCCGCGGATATACGCCTCGTCCCCCGTGCGCGCGGGGACCTTCCACTCGAGGGGCATCGACTTCTCTTCGCCGTTTTCCGTCCAGAGGAGGGTATAGGCGCCGTTTGCGTCGACGACGAATCCGTTCTCGTTCTTTTGGAGGGAATAATCCACACCGTCTACGCTGTTTTCGAGAATAGCGGCGTTGTACTCCGCCGACATATTCACATACATCTCGAGGTTGGCGTACTGCGAATAGGCGCGGAAGCCCGTGAACGCAACGATGAGGATGACAAGGGAGAGGATCATCGGAAGGCAGGCCCCGAACATGCTGTAGCCGTTCTTCTTATACAGCTCCATCATCTTTTGGTTGTACATGTCCTTGTCGTTCGCGTACTGCTTCTGGAGCTTTTCGAGATCGTCGCTCATGTTGCGCATGATGAGCGTCTGTTTGCGCATCTTGATGCGCTGATAGATATCGAAGGGGAGGGTGATCGCCTTTAAGACGAGGGTAAAGAGAATGATGCCGAGGCCGATCGACCCGACGCCTTCGATGATGACACGTGCGAAATGACCGAGCCAGTTCAGCCCGATCTCATACCCCTGCTCGAGCAGGGCAAAATCCACTGCGTTTAGAATCGATACCATGGTTACCTTTTCAGACGAGCCATTTCCGCTTCCAAAACGGTTCGGGCGCGGGATCGATGCCCCCCTTCGAGAAGGGATTGCACCGAAGGATGCGCCATGCCCCGAGGAGAATGCCGCATACGACGCCGAAGTTATTGATACAGCGCTTGGTGTACTCCGAACAGGTCGGCGAATACAGACAAGTATGGCGGGAGAGGTGTCTCTGATAAAAGACGATCATGCGGATGCACAGGCCGCGAAGGTATGGCTTAAAGACGGTGCGGCGAAGCTCCCGAAAACTCAGACGGGCGACCTCACGGAGCCGAACTTTCAACGATCTTCTCCTTCGTAAGAAGTTTTTCGATGTCACGCGAGAACTCCCGCACGGAATACTCCTTCGCGACTTTCGGAATGAGAAGGAGGGAGACGGGGGAAGTAATCTTTGCGGCATGGGCCCGAAACGCCTCCCGAAGAAGCCGCTTGATCCGATTCCTTTCCACGCTCTTTCCGAACTTCTTTCCGACGCAGACCGCCATTTCCGTCTCTTCCGCGGGGAGGTAGACGATGCTGAGCGTCTCCGCGCGGACCATCTTTCCCTTCTTTAAGACGGCTGCGATCTTTTTCGCCTTCTTGAGACGGAGATAGTTCATCGCCCTCTTACGCGGAAATGTGCTTTCTGCCCTTGTTTCTTCTTCTCTTCAGAACTTTTCTGCCGCCCGTGGAAGCCATTCTCTTGCGGAATCCGTGCACTTTGCTTCTCTGTCTCTTTTTGGGCTGATAGGTCCTTTTCATATCAAATACTCCTTAAATAGGTTGTTTTCGCTTTGATTATACGGTTTTTCCCGCGTGCCGTCAAGCAATTACGAGGCGTTTCTCACGGGTAAAATCAAATATAAACTCTCTTTCTTCTCTTTGTTTTGGAGAATGAAGGGGGAGATCGCGCCGTTGAAGGAGATCGTCACCTCCTCCTCTTCGAGGGCGCGGAGGGCGTCGAGAAGGAACTTCGCGTTGAGCGAAATGTTGAGGTCGACGCCGAGCACCGTCGCCTTCACGACTTCGGAAACGTTGCCGTAGTCGGAAACAGAGGTGATGCGAACGCCGTTTTCGGGGGAAATTTCAAGCGTCACAAGGTTGTTCTTGTCCCCGCGGTTGAGGATGGCGGCGCGTTCGGCGCTTGCGGTGAGTTCTCCCTTCGCGATCGTCACTTCCGTCGTGAATTTGGTGGGAACGACGTTCTCCTTGCGGATGAATTCTCCCTGGTAGAGGCGGGAGACGATGACAAGATCCTCCGAGGAGACAAGGAGCATTCCCCCCTGCGTGTAGAGAGTGATGTCGTCCTCGTCGGAAAGGAGCATCCTCGAGATCTCGAGAAGGGTGCGCGCGGGGCAGATGATGCTCTTTTCCCCGCTCTTTGCGAGCACTTCCGCCGTCGAGAAGGCAAGGCGGTAGCCGTCGAGGGCGACGGCTTCGAGCTTTTCCTTGAATTCGAGAAGGCAGCCTTTGAGGACGGGACGGGAATCGTCCTGCGCGCAGCAGAAGGTCGTCTCGGCGATGATCTTCTTGAGGGCGCCCTGCTTCATGAGGAAGTAGTTTTCCCCGATCTCGAAGTTGATGCGGGGGAATTCGTCGGCGGGGAGGGCCTGCATGTAGGAACAGGAATCGCCGTAACGGATCTCCACCCCCTTTTCGGAGGTCGCAAGCGAAACTTCCTCTCCCGAAAGTTTGGAGGAGAAGTCGGCGAAGAGCTTCCCGGGGATGCACACTTCGCCCTCTTCAAAGACTTCCGCCTTGAACTTCTTGCGGATGGAGAGTTCGCCGTCCGTCGCGAGAAGGAGGACGGAGTCCTGCTCCGCCGTCACGCGGATGCACTCCATGATGGGAGCCGTCGTGCGGACCGCGCACGCTTTGGAGACCTTGTTTACCGCTTCCGAGAGGGAAAGCCCGTCGCATACAAATTTCATTGACCGCTCCTTCGCCCTTGAGGGCAGAGATATTAAAAAAAGTAATTCAGTAATAGTAGTAGCGGCTGTGGATTTGTGGACAAGTCCCGCTTGTCCGCCGCTGTTCTTTTATTATATAGGAAAAAAGGGAAAATTTCAAGCAATTTGCCCCGTTTTCGGAAAATCGTACCAAAAATTCCCTGTGGAAAGAGGGTGGACAACCCTGTGGGAATAAAGGAGCTCTCCACGGCGGAAAGAAGGGGAAAGGTTGAGGGGAGGAAAGAGGGAGAAAAACGTTCGGGAAGAAAAGGGGAAAAAGCGGAGCTTTCCACGGAAATTTCTACAATGTGGAAAGTTTTACGGTGGAAGGAGGTTTGGAAGTTGATAAATAAAAAAATTTGTGCTATAATGGGAATATGCAATCGGAAATGCCCGATTTCGGGCGGTGCAGAGAGTTCCTCGAAAAGAAGAAGGAGAAGTTCGACCTCTTCTTCGAACTTCTAACGGAGTACAACGCACGCTACAACCTGACGGCCATCGTCGAAAGGGAGGAAGTGGAAAAGAAGCACTTCCTCGATTCCCTTGCGGGGGAATTTCTCTTCCCAGAGGGAGCGCTTGTCTATGAAGTGGGCTCGGGAGCGGGATTTCCCTCCCTTCCGCTTGCCATCGTGCGGGAGGACCTCAAATTCGTCCTCATCGAGAGCACGGGAAAGAAGTGCGACTTTTTGCGGATCGCTGCGAAGGAACTTTGCCTGAATGCCGAAGTGCTCTGCACGCGGGCGGAGACGCTCGGCCGCGGCGCGGGGCGGGAACAGGCGGATGTGTGCGTCGCCCGCGCCGTCGCCCCTCTTCCCACCCTTGCCGAGTACTGCCTTCCCCTTGTGAAGAAGGGAGGGAAGTTCATCGCCTACAAGGGGACGTCGGAAAAGGAGAGCGCGAAGCGGGCCGTCTCCCTCCTCGGCGGGGGAAGGGAGAAAGAGATCGCCTATTTTCTCCCCGGCGGGGACGCGCGGACCCTCTACATTGCCGAAAAAGTGCACCCCACCCCGCAAAAATACCCGCGCGGACAGGGCGCGGAGAGGAAGGATCCGCTGTGATGAAATTGTATTCCTGCGCACTGACCGGGCACCGCGACCTGCCGCCCGACTTCGATAAAAACGCCCTCTGCTACGCCCTCGAGGACCTTATAAAGGAGGGGATCGGGCTCTTCTACTGCGGCATGGCGAGAGGATTCGACCTCTCGGCGTTCGAATGTCTTTCCGTCCTCAAACGGAAGTACCCCGTCGAGATCGAGGCGTGCATCCCCTATGCGGGGCAGGAGAGGGGATTTTCCGCCGAGGAGAAGCGCAAATATCTGCGGTTCGTGGGGGAATGTACTCGAAAAACCGTCCTTTCCGATCATTACTACGCGGGGTGCCTTTTGGCCAGAAACCGCTACATGGTCGACCGCGCCGACGTCGTGTTCGCCTTCTGCAAGGAAAAGACGGGGGGCACGGCATACACCGTAAATTACGCAAAAACGAAGAACATCCCCGTGCGTTTTTTCGAATAGGGGAAGGTTGCCCGAGAAGTCCTCTCGGGCTTTTTTGCTTTTTTCGACCTTTTTCGACAACATCCCCCCTTCTTTTCAACGGAAGATGCGCTATACTTCCATAGAAGGAGAACGGCTATGGCATACGAAAAACGCATCTGCGTGCTCAAGGAGATGAAGAAGGGGTTTTCCGCCGACGGAGCGGCGCTCTCGGGCGCGGTGTACGCCGAACGGCTTGGGACGGCGCTCACCCTCACGCCCCGCATCCTCGGCATCGCTCCCCTGCGGGAGGGAAGGTACGCCCTCGTCTTTTGCGCGGAGGGGGAGACCTTCGTCTTTGAACTCAAAGGGAGGGAGAGCATCCGCCTCGACCCTTCCCCCTCGATAAAGGCGGGGTTTTCCGTCCTCCTCGTCTTTGTCCGCGGGGATATCGAGGCCGTCGCGTTCGGGAGCTGCGGCGCGGCGCCCTCCTCCCATCTTCCCCTCCTCGAGGCGGTCTCGGGGGGAAAGAGACCCATCCCCAACCCGCTCCCGCCGACCGAGCTCCCCGCGTTTTCCCCCAATAACGTCCCCCTTGCCCCGACGACCCCGCTCCCCGAAAAGGAGGAAGAGCCCCCCTTTCGGAAGGGGTACGACGACGAGGCGATCGCCGCAAGCGACTACTTCCGTCCTTCTCATGAAAATGGCGTCCCTCAAAGCGGCGGCGCGGCGCAAGAGGAGGGGCAAAAAACTCGAGGGGATGAAGAGGCGGTCCCTCCTTTTCTCCGTCCCAAAGGAACGCTTACATACTACAACACGGTGCGCGAAAAACTCGAAAAGGCCTTCTCCTCCCTTCCGCGGGACGAACGGCTCGGAAAGATCTTTCCGCACTCCGAATGGGTGAAGGAGGGGGAAGCGCTCCTCGGCGTCCTCTACAGGGAGGGGATCCCCGAATACCTCTGCGTTGCCGTCGAGGCAAAGGGGGAACCCCCCGAGGAGATGAAGAAGATCTGCTGTTTCGTCCCCGCCTCCCACTTTTCGGATGAGGAAGGATTTTACGTCGTGTTCCAGTCCGCCGACACGGGGGAGTATGCGACCCTCTCTTCAAGCTGAGAACTTCGTATTCCGCGCGAAAATCCGCGCGGATTTTGTTTACAACTTCCTCCGTTTGTGGTATAATGTATCATGGGACGGAAGGGACTTCCCGCCGTCCGCAAAAGGGAAAACAACAGGAGGATTTCTATGGCACTCACCCAAAATAAAAAGGTGCTCGACTTTGTCGAGAAGAGCGCTGCGCTTGCCGAGCCCGACAAGATCGTCTGGATCGACGGGAGCGAAGAACAGCTTGCGGCCCTTCGGGAAGAGGGAGTAAGAACGGGGGAAATGATCCGTCTCAATCAGGAGAAGCTCCCCGGCTGCTACTACCACCGCACCGCGAAGAACGACGTCGCCCGCGTCGAGGACCGCACCTTCATCTGCTGCAAAAACAAGGACGACGCAGGCCCCATCAACTACTGGATGGACCCGAAGGAGGCGTATGCTCTCTGCGGCGAGATCGCCCGCGGGAAGATGAAGGGGCGCACCATGTACGTCATTCCCTACTCGATGGGCGTCCTCGGCTCTCCCTTCTCCAAGATCGGGATCGAGGTGACCGACTCCATCTACGTCGTCCTCAACATGGCGATCATGACCCGCGTCGGCACGGCGTGCTACGACGCCCTCGGGGAGGACGGCGACTTCATCAAGGGCTTCCACTGCAAGTGCGACGTCGACCCCGAGAAGCGCTACATCATGCACTTCCCCGAGGACAACACCATCATCTCCGTCAACTCCGCATACGGCGGGAACGTCCTTCTCGGCAAGAAGTGCTTTGCCCTCCGCATCGCGTCCTACCTCGGGAAGAATGAGGGCTGGATGGCGGAGCACATGCTCATTCTCGGCGTCACCTTCCCCGACGGCAAGAAGAAGTACCTCGCCGCCGCCTTCCCTTCGGCATGCGGCAAGACCAACCTTGCCATGCTCATCCCCCCCAAGCACTACCTCGAGAAGGGGTATAAGGTGGAATGCGTGGGCGACGACATCGCGTGGATCCGCGTCGGCGCCGACGGGAGACTGTGGGCGGTCAACCCCGAGAACGGATTCTTCGGCGTTGCGCCCGGCACCAACGCAAAGAGCAATCCGAACGCCCTTGCCGCGACCAAGCAGGGCACCATCTTCACCAACGTCGCGATCGACCCCTCCGACAACACCGTCTGGTGGGAGGGCCTCACCAAGAACCCTCCCGAAAAGCTCATCGACTGGCTCGGCGACGACTGGACGCCCTCCCGCGGGGTCAAGGCCGCCCATCCCAATTCGAGATTCACCGCTCCCGCCAAGGGCTGCCCCTGCCTCTCCCCCGAATTCGATTCGAAGGAAGGCGTTCCGCTCGACGCGATCGTGTTCGGCGGCAGAAGGGCGACGACGACCCCCCTCGTCTATCAGTCGAGAGACTGGAATCACGGCGTGTTCGTCGGCTCCGTCATGAGTTCGGAGACGACGGCGGCGGCGACGGGCGCGGTCGGCGTCCTCCGCCACGACCCCATGGCGATGAAGCCGTTTGCGGGCTACCATATGGCCGATTACTTCGCCCACTGGATCGAGATGGGGAAGAAGGTCAAAAATCCTCCCAAGATCTTCAACGTCAACTGGTTCCGTCAGGGCAAGGACGGCGAATTCCTCTGGCCGGGCTTCGGCGACAATATGCGCGTCCTCGAATGGATCTTGAAGCGCTGCGACGGAGAGGTCAAGGCGCGGGAGACGGCGATCGGGTACGTCCCGTATGCGGAGGATATCGACCTCGAAGGCCTCGACGAATCGAGGGAGACGCTCGAGAGCATCCTCTACGTCGACAAGAAGCGCTGGCGCGCCGAGGCGGACGAGATCGAAGAGTACTATAAGCAGTTCGGCGACCGCCTTCCGAAGGAGCTCAAAGAGAGCCTCGAGACCCTCAAGAAAAACTGCGAAGCATAACGGGAAACTCAAAAAAGACGCACCACGGTGCGTCTTTTTTGCTTGGTTGAGAAACTGCCCACCCCCCTACCCCCCTCCGACGGTGGAGCGCGCCATTCCTACTCAACAGCCCGGTGGGCTGTGAGCGGCGCGCGACAGGAGCGGTGGCCTCCGCTCCGGGGTTTCGGCGGTCCCTGCCGCCGAAACGGACGTTGTCTGATTAACGGCCCACCCCCCTACCCCCCTCCGATGGAGGGGGCAAGAGAAAAGAGGGGAGCCCTTGGCGCCCAAGCCCTACCCCCTGTGGGGGGAGGGTGGCACGGCGAAGCCGTGACGGATGGGGGGCGGGTTTCCGACCCCATATCGCCAAAACAGGGAAATGGGGGCAAAAAAAGAAGGGAGACGGCGGTCCGTCTCCCTTCTTTCCTATCGATCACATGACGACGATATCGTGCTGGGTGAAGCGCTCCTTGAGCTCTGCGGGGAAGTTATCGTCGGTGATGAGCACGTCTATATCCTCGAGCCGCGCAAAGGTGTAGGGCATGATCTTCCCGATCTTGGAGCTGTCGAGCATCATGTACATGGCCTTTGCCTTGCTGCGGGTCATCTTGAGGAGGTCTGCCTCGACTTGCGATCCGCACGAGAAGCCGTTCTCGGGGGTGAACGCCGACGCCGAGATGATGGCAAGTTCGAAGTTGGTATTGTCGAAATAGGACTTGGCGACGGGAGAGGCGGTCGAGAGGTTATCCTTCAAGACCTGCCCGCCGAGGACGGTTAAGTTGATGTTCTTCTTCTGGGCGAGTTCGATGGCCACGGCAAGCCCGTTGGTAAAGACATGTACCTGAATATCGGGCATTTCCTTTGCGAGGTAC
Organism: uncultured Clostridia bacterium; assembly: GCA_947626005.1. Taxonomy (GTDB): domain Bacteria; phylum Bacillota; class Clostridia; order Christensenellales; family Borkfalkiaceae; genus Gallimonas. The sequence continues at coordinate 21,609 of CANQQM010000056.1, read as the reverse complement.
ATCGCCGTCGTGCCGCCGTCCATGAAGATGGAGCTGTTCTCGTCGATGAGCCGCGCCGCCTTCTGGGCGATCTTGATCTTTTCGTCGGTGTGGATGGTGGTTTTCTTGGTGTAGGGCTCTCCCGAGACCTTCTGCACTTCCTTCACGGACATAGCCCCGCCGCGGACACGGATGATGCGGCCTTCCTGTTCGAGCTGGAAAAGGTCGCGCCGCAAGGTCATCTGCGAGACGTGGGGAAAATAGTCGTCGAGCTGTTCGAGGGTGAGTTTGCCGCGCTTGTCGAGAAGTTCGGCGATCTCTTCGATGCGGTCACGTTTCATAAAATCTTCCTCCTTATCATCTTCCTGATTCATTCTAACACAGTTTGAACAAAAAATCAAGCGGTTTTCGCGTCCGTTTTCGAATATTTGCAGAAAAAATGTGTAATTTTTGGTTTTTTGTTCAAATTGTGACGAAACACAACGAAAAAATTTGACAACAAAGCGAACGAATTTCCGAAGGAGGGCGCAAAAGGGGAAAATTCCCCCCGCGCGTAAATTTTATGTGCGTGCGCGCAAAGGGGGCGAAATCGGTTGCCTTTTTTTGCCGCGTTTGGTAAAATACCGATTATGGACCGACCGGCTTATTTGAAAGGGCTCGACGAATACTTCGCATCGCGCTATTCGGACTACGTCAAACTCAGCGCGATCGACGGGTATCGCATGCCCGATATGATCTATGTCGCCCCCGACGGCAACGTGGCGCGGCGGGATCCCTCGGAGAAGCGGCTCTGCCGTCAGGCGGACGCCGAAGTCCTCCTCGAACGCTTCAAAGCGGGGCTCGAGGACACCGACTTCACCTTCTCCTTCCGCTTCCGCACCCTTCGGGAGGCCCTGCACGACCCCTTCGAGAAGGTCACCTTCAAAAAACTCCTGCCCGCCGCCCTCAAGCGGTGCGACGAGACGGCGGAGTCGGCGGGGCGGATGCTCTCCGTCGAGCCGCGCTTCTGGGAGAAGATCGTGCGCGGCAAGCTCTATCCCGAAAAGAACCTCGTTTTGGCGCTGGCGCTCACCTCCCGCATGCAGCTTCCCGACGTCATTGCCCTCCTCACGGTGTGCGGATTTGCCTTCTCCTCCGAGAGCGTGCGCGACGTCGTCTGCGAATATCTCCTTGCGCAGAAGATCTTCAATCCCGAAATGCGGGACGCCTGTCTTGCGGAATATCACATCACCTCCCTTCCCATCGCGCGGGAGGGAGAGTAACGCGTTTTCTTCCCCTCGCATACGTTGGAAAGGGGGACCGCCATGTTTTTCAAAAAGCTCCGTATGGACATCGACGCGGCGAAGCGGAACGATCCCGCCGCGCGAAGCAAGTTCGAGATCTGGCTGACCTATTCGGGCGTTCGGGCGCTCATCTGGCACCGCCGCGCCGCCTTCTTTTATAAACTGCACCTCCGCCTCCTTGCCCGTCAAATTTCCCAATGGGCGAAATTCCGCACGGGGATCGAGATCCACCCCGCCGCGAAGATCGCCCCGGGCGTCTTTATCGACCACGGCGCGGGCGTCGTCATCGGCGAGACCGCGGAGGTCGAGGAGGGGGTCGTCATCTACCAGGGGGTGACCCTCGGCGGCACGGGAAAGGAGAAGGGAAAGCGCCATCCGACGGTCAAGCGGGGCGCCGTCATCTCCTGCGGGGCGAAGGTGCTCGGCGGATTCACGGTGGGAGAGGGCGCACGCATCGGCGCGGGGGCGGTCGTTTTGAAGGAAGTCCCGCCCTATGCGACGGTCGTCGGCGTCCCCGGGCGCATCGTGCGCATCAACGGGGAAAAGACGCAGGACCTCCTCCCCGAAAAGGAGGATCCCGTCGTAAAGGAACTTTGTGCGCTTCGGGAGCGGGTGTTTGCGCTCGAAGAGGCGCTTGCCCGAAAAGACGGGCAGGATAGAGAGTAAAGATATGAGGATCTATAATTCGCGGACAAGAAGAAAGGAAGAGTTCGTCCCTCTGGAAGAGGGGAAGGTGAAGATGTACGCCTGCGGGATCACCGTCTCGGGAGAGGCGCACATCGGGCACGGATTTCAGGCGCTCGTCTACGACGTGTTCCGCAAATATCTCGAGAAGAAGGGGTATAAGGTCACCTATGCCCGCAACTATACCGACGTCGACGACAAGATCATCGCCAAGAGCCTGGAGACGGGGATCCCCGCCGACGAGTACGCCGCCCGCATGATCGAAAAGATCGACGCCGTCATGCAAAAAGCGCACATCGACGAACCCACCGTCTGGCTCAAGGCGACCGAGCACATCGGCGACATCATCGCCTTCATCTCCTCCCTCATCGAAAAGGGCCACGCCTACGAAGGGGGGAACGGCGACGTGTATTTCGACGTCGACACCTTCCCCGCATACGGACAGCTCTCGGGGAGGGCAAAGGAGGACATGCTCGACGGCGTGCGCGTCGAAAACGACGAAAACAAGCACAACGCCTACGACTTCGCCCTCTGGAAGGCGGCAAAGCCCGGGGAAATTTCGTGGGATTCCCCTTGGGGGAAGGGGCGGCCGGGCTGGCACATCGAGTGCTCGGCGATGAACCGCGCCGCCTTCGGCGACCGCATCGATATCCACGGCGGCGGCCGCGACCTCATCTTCCCCCACCACGAGAACGAGATCGCGCAGACGGAGGCGCTCACGGGGCAACGGTTCGCCAACTACTGGATGCACAACGGGCTCATCAAAGTCAACGGGCAGAAGATGTCCAAGTCGCTCGGGAACGTCCTTCTCATGGAGGACGTGCTCGACAAATATTCGGACGAGGCGCTTAAATTCGCCCTCCTTTCCGCCAACTACCGCGGCGACGTCAACATCACCGACACCCTCTTTTCGGATGCGGAGGCCCATCTTGTGCGCTTCTACACCCTCATCGACCGCGCCGAGACGGCCTTCCCCGACGAGAAGGGGAAGGAGGAGTCGGTCGACGCCCGCTTCGACGAGGCGATGGACGACGACTTCAACACGGCGAAGGCGCTGGCGGACCTCTTCGGCGACTTCAAGGAGGCGGGGCGGCTTCTGGCCGCCGGCGATCCCCGCGCACGGCGCATCGTGAACGCCGTCCGGGAGACCTATTCCCTCCTCGGCATCTTCAAGCGGGACGCGAAGGAATATCTCAAACAATACGGCGGAGAGGGGGAGATCCCCGCGGAGGTCAAAGCGGTCGCCGAGGAGAGGAAAAAGGCACGGCTTGCCCGCGACTGGGCGCGTTCGGACGAACTGCGCGACACCCTCCGCGCGATGGGCTACGCCGTAAAAGACAGCAAGGAAGGTTATACCCTGACCAAGATCTGATCGGGGAAGGAGAAATATGAAGATCACATCCAAACAACTCAGAAAGAAGTGGCTCGACTACTACACGGGCCGCGGACACGTCGATATCGGCGCGGTCTCGCTCATCGGCGACGGTTCGACGGGCGTCATGTTCAACGTGGCGGGGATGCAGCCCCTCATGCCCTATCTTCTCGGCAAGCCCCATCCCGCGGGGAAGCGGCTCTGCAACATACAGGGGTGCGTGAGAACGGTGGATATCGACAGCGTCGGCGACGCCTCCCACTTCACCTTTTTCGAGATGATGGGGAACTGGTCGCTCGGCGACTATTTCAAGAAGGAAAAGACGGCGTGGACCTTCGGCCTCCTCACCGAAGTGTTCGGCCTCGACGCGGACAAGCTGTGCACGACGGTTTTCGAGGGCAATGCGAGCGCCCCCCGCGACGATGAGACGGCGGAGCTCGTGAAGGCGCTCGGCGTCCGCCCCGAACACGTCTTTTATCTCCCCAAGGAGGACAACTGGTGGGAGCTCGAGGGGACGGTCGGCACCCCGTGCGGCCCCGACAACGAATGGTTCTATCCCATCCGCAACCTCGAAGCCCCGCACTTCCCCGACGACTACGTGGAGATCGGGAACGACGTCTACATGCAATACAAAAAGACGGCGGAGGGCTACGAGCCTCTCGCGAACAAAAATGTCGATACGGGGTTCGGATTCGACCGCATGCTGCTCTTTTTGAACGGCCTTTCGGACGCATATAAGACCGACCTCTTCACGGGGGCGATCGCAAAGCTCGAGGAGCTCTCGGGAAGGAAGTACGACGAGGGCGGGGAGACCCGCCGCGCCATGCGCATTATCGCAGACCATACCCGCACTTCTCTCATGCTCATCGGCGATAAAAACGGCATCCTTCCCTCCAACGTGGGGGCGGGGTACATCCTCCGCCGCGTGATGCGCCGCAGCATCCGCTATTGCCGCCAGCTCGGCATTCCCTCCTCGGCGATGTGCGAGGTCGCGAAGATCTTCATCCATGAAGTTTACGACGATTCCTATCCCTTCCTTGCGGAAAAGGAGGAGGAGATCCTCCGCGCCATGACGGAGGAGGCGGAGCGCTTCGAGGCGACCCTCCAGTCGGGCATGAAGGAATTCGAGAAGTGCCTTCAGGGCATTGCGCGGAAAAACGAATACATGTCCAAGCAAAACCCCGCCTATGTCCCCGAAAAGGAGATCGGCGGCAAGCAGGCCTTCCGCCTCTACGATACCTACGGCTTCCCCCTCGAGCTCACCGAAGAGCTTGCAAAGGAGCACGGCCTCACCGTCGACAGGGAGGGCTTCGACGCCGCCTTCCGCGAACATCAGGAAAAGAGCCGCGTCCTCCCGAAAGGGGAGGCGAAGGGCGGTCTCGAGTCGCATTCGGAGGCGGCGACCCGCTACCACACGGCGACCCACCTTCTCAACGCCGCTCTAAAACAGATCCTCTCCCCCGACTGCAACCAGAAGGGGTCCAACATCACCGACGAGCGCATGCGCTTCGACTTCAACTTCCCCCGCCCCATGACGGAGGAGGAGGTGAAGGCGGTCGAGGACCTCGTCAACCAAAAGATCGCCGAGGATCTTCCCGTCGTATTCCGTGAAATGTCGCTCGCGGAGGCGCGCGCGCAAGGGTTTGTCGGCGTGTTCGACGCGAAGTACGGCGACGTCGTCAAGACCTACTCCATCGGCGACTTCTCCCGCGAGATGTGCGGCGGGCCGCATGTCACGCACACGGGAGAGCTCGGCCGCTTCCGCATCGTCAAGGAACAGTCCTCCTCGGCGGGCATCCGCAGGATCAAGGCCGTCCTTGAGGAGAGAAAATGACAGAACGCGAAAAAATGCTCGCGGGGGAGCTCTACTATGCGCAGGACCCCGACCTTGCTCCCCGCCTCATGCGGGCGAAGGGGCTCTCGCAGGAGTATAATCAGACGCCGCGCTCCGACACCGCAAGGCAGCGGGAGATCATGCACTCCCTCCTCGGCGGACACGGGGAAAGGTTCCACTTCGAGCCCAACGTCTGGTTCGACTACGGCTTCAACACCTTCGTCGGCGAAAACTTCTACAGCAACAACGACTGCGTGTTCATCGACTGCAACACCCTCACCTTCGGCGACAACGTGATGATCGGCCCGCAGTGCGGCTTCTACACGGCGGGGCACCCCCTCGACTACACCGTGCGGCGGAAAGAACTCGAGTTCGCGAAGCCCATCCGCGTGGGGAACGACGTGTGGATCGGCGGCGGCGTGCGCATCCTGCCCGGGGTGACGGTGGGCGACAGAGTGGTGATCGGCGCGGGGAGCGTCGTCACGCACGATGTCCCCTCCGATTGCGTCGTTGCGGGAAACCCCGCGCGCATCCTTCGGAAATTGTGACGGAAAACGCCCCCGCGGCGGGTCGGCGCCCCGCATTCGGGGGCGTGAAATATTTTCTGTTTTTCCGAAAAAATCTTAAAATCCAACTTCAAAACAGCTTGACGGAACCTCCAAAGCGACCTATAATAAAGAAGTAGTCGGCAAGAGAGGCAGAATCCGCCCCGCCCCGGGCGTTCCCGAAATGATGCGCCGACAGAAAAAGCCACTGCCTTCGCAACAAAAAGGAGTACGGATATGAAAACCTACATGGCAAACGCGCAAACGGTGGAGAGAAAGTGGTACGTCGTCGATGCAGACGGCATTCCGCTCGGTCGGCTCGCCTCGAAAGTGGCGTCCGTCCTGCGCGGCAAGAACAAGCCCACCTTCACCCCCAACGTCGACGCGGGCGATTACGTCATCGTGATCAACAGCGACAAAGTCGTTCTTACGGGCAAAAAGCTCGAGAATAAGTTTTACCGCTATCACACCGGATATATCGGCGGGCTCAAGGAGATCTCCTATGGGAAGATGATGGCGGAACGCAGCGACCTCGCGGTCTACGAAGCCGTGCGCGGCATGCTTCCCAAGAATTCCCTCGGAAGACAGATGATCAAAAAGCTCAAGATCTTCAAGGGCGCGGAGCACAACCACGCGGCTCAGAAGCCCGAACCGCTGAAATTATTTTAAGAGGGGATAGGAAAAAAATGGCTAAAGCGACGATCAAGAAAAAATTACAGTTCTGGGGAACGGGCAGAAGAAAGAAGGCCATCGCCCGCGTCCGTCTCATTCCGGGCGGCAGCGGCGCGATCACGATCAACGACCGCACGCTCGAAGATTATTTCCCTCAGGGCACCACGCAATACGTCGTGAAGCAGCCCCTCGTCGAAGTTTCGGCGGAAGGCAAGTACGACATCTTCGTCAACGTCATCGGCGGCGGCTTTACGGGTCAGGCGGGGGCGATCCGCCTCGGCATCGCGAGGGCGCTCCTCGAAGCGGAACCCGAAACGCGTCCCGCGCTCAAGAAAGCGGGTTTCCTCACGAGAGATCCCCGCGTCAAGGAGAGGAAGAAGTACGGTCTCAAGAAAGCACGCCGTGCGCCTCAGTTCTCCAAGAGATAAAAAATCAAACCGAACGCGCCGCGTTCGGTTTTTTTGACTTCGGAGGAAGGGAATGGTCTGCGAAAAAATCGATTTGTATGCCTATTTCGGGGAAGAGAGAAAGGGGAGAGAAGGGGGATTTCTCACCGTCTATGCGCGGGAGAGGAACCCCGAGCTCCCGCGAAAGATCCGCCCCGCCATGCTCGTCGTGCCCGGGGGTGCGTACTACTCCGTCTCCGCACGGGAAGGGGAGCCCGTCGCGCTCGCCTTCGTCGGGGAAGGGTATCAGGCGTTCGTGCTCGAATACACGACAAAGACGGCTCACCCCGTCCCCCTCTTCGAGGCGGCGATGGCGATGCGCTTCATCCGCACCGAGGCGGAAAAATACTCCGTCGACCCCACCCATGTCGGCGCGATTGGCTTCTCGGCGGGCGGCCACCTCATCGGGCTCCTCGCGACGGTCTGGGAGCAGTCGGAACTTCGCGGCGTGCGGCCCGACGCCGTCGCGCTCGCCTATCCCGTCGTGACGACGGGGGAATTCACCCACGAGGATTCGGCGAACTTCATTTCGGGCGGGAAAAAAGAACTCCGTGCCCGTCTTTCCGTCGAAAAGCTCGTCACGAAAGACAGCGTTCCCGCCTTCCTTTGGCACACCTTCGAGGACGGGCTCGTCCCCGTCGAAAACTCTCTTCTGCTTGCCGAGGCGTATCGGCGGGCGGGGGTGCCGTTTGAGCTCCACATCTTCGAACACGGGCCGCACGGGCTCAGCGTCGCGACCTTCGAGACGGCGGACACTCCCTCGGGGGACCTCATCAACGAGGCCGTCTCGGCGTGGACGGGGGCGCTCTTCAAATGGTTGCGCGCGCGGGGATTTGCCGTTATCTGACCTTTTTCGCCCGCCTTGCCCGTTCGTCGTGACGGGACAAAAAGCTCTCGAGCGCGTCTCCCTTAAGGGAGGCGGGGCCGCCTTCTTCGGGGGAAGGAGCGGGGGCGTTTTTCTCCTCCTCTTCGGGAGGGGGAGGGGCGTCCTCCTTCGGGGCGGTGAGCGCCGCAAGCGCGTCGAGAAGCTCGAAGATGCCGAATTTTTCCATAAAAACCTCCGCCTTTGCCCTCTCCCCCGCGAAACGCCTGCAAATTTTTCAAAGAAAAGTGCAAGTTTCACGGGTTTTTGATTGCCAAACCTTCTATTTTAGTTTATAATAAATAGCGTATCGTTAGAACCGTAAATTTTCGGATCACGGTAAGGGAACATATCTATGCGTAAAATTCTCAGGAAAATCACGGGATTTGCCGCGGCGGCAGTACTGGCCGCGGGCGCCGCGTCGCTCGGAGCGTGCGCGGGCGCGTTCACCCCGCCTTCGGGCATTCCCGAAGGGGATGTGGTCTCCAACGGCGGCTTCGTCGTCGGCGTGGGGGACTACTATTACTTCATCAACGGCGTCGAGACGTACACCTCCGACAACACCTACGGCGCACCCGTCAAAGGGTCCCTCATGCGGGTGAAGAAGGCGGACGTCGCGGCGAAGGAGAACAAGGCCGAGACGGTCATCCCCTCCCTCATGGTGGCGGGGGACTACACGGCGGGCATCTTCATCTACGGCGACAGAGTGTACTACGCCACGCCCACCAACGTGCGCAACACGTCGGGCGTCGTCGAAAACAGCTATCTCGACTTCAAGAGCGCCAAGCTCGACGGGACGGACATCGACGACCTCTTCCGCCTTGCGACCAACACGACGCCCTACCGCTTCGTAAAGGCGGGGGACGCGGTCTGCGTCCTCTACTCGGAAGGGACGAGCACCTTCACCCTGCACTCCTACAACACGGCGACGGAGACGGACACCGTCCTTGCGGACGACGTCACCCAGTACCTCTTCGACAGCGCCGACAAGGAGAACGCGTGGGTGTACTACACGATGAACGTCACCGACAACGCCGACAGCGACGGGGCGGTCACCCTCTCCTATAACCAGATCTACCGCGTCCGCGCCGACGCGACCTCCGTCCCCGCAGGGTACGCCTATGCGGACGAATCCTTCTGGGATATGGACTACATCGAGGAGAACCTCGACGGCGAGATCCCTTACGTCAACCTCGGCGAGATCGTCCTCGACGGCATGGGCCTCAACGACCGTGAGACCCACCTCACCGCGTTCAACCACAGCGAGTCTGTTCCCGAATCGCCCGTCGGGTACACCTATACCCTCCGTTCCTACAAGAACGGCGGCGTCTACTTCACCCGTGCGCAGACGGCGACGACAAGCAGCACGACGGGTGCGGACGACGCGCTCTACTTCCTCTCCGAGGAGAAGATCGCCTCGGGCTGGGATTCGGTCGCCGCAAACGGCAGCAAGTCGGACGCGCTCGAACCCGTTGCAAACGCCGTCGATGCGGCGAACAAGGCGACGGATGCCGCCTACTTCTACCGCGACAGCGCAGGGCACCATTACCTCTATGTGAATTCGGGCAACCTGTACCGCGTCGACGTCGATAAAAACGGCAGCATCGCGAAGGAGCTCGAGGTCGCCTACGACATCGGCAGCGCGACCATCGTCGATATCGACAACACGTCGGACGCGAAGTACCACTACGCCTACCTCACCCGCACGAACGGGAACGGCCTCTCCGTCGAGCGTGCCGTCTACAACGGGGAGGAGAACAACTACCGCAACCTCACCTACGGCGACGAGGACAACGCGGCATACCGCACCGTCAAACTTCTCGACGTCGAGCACGCAAGCGGCTGGTACAACTACGAAGTCATCGACGGCACCGTGTTCTTTGCGGACGCCGAACAGTTCGGCAGCACCGCCTATTCCTACGTCTCGGCGGTCGGCATCAAGAACGCCGACGGGAAGCTCATGAACAACGTCGAGCTCGAGGCGTTCAACGACAAGTACGACGAGATCATGGATTCCGACAAAGAAGTCGGCTATCTTGCCAAGCTCACGGACGACAGCAAAGCCAAGCTCTCCGACGCCATCAAGTACTTCTTCTACACGGGCGAGTCCGAGCAGTTCGATGCGAACATCGCGGACGCCGTCGCCGAAGGCAAGAAGGACACCTACCTCTACACCAAGGACGAGCAGGAGGCCTTCCACGCCTTCGTCAACGGAACGGGGGAGACGCAGGACCGCTTCAAGGACGAGAAGAACGTCTCCTACCGCACCTATTCCTACTTCGTCACCCGCCTCGGCGAAATGAGCGAAGCGGACGCGGAGGCCTATTCCGAGTACTGGAAGACGACGGGCCTCGAGCGGTTCACGCCGCCCGAAGAGACGGATACCGGCCTTCCCGCATGGGCATGGGCGCTCATCGGCGTCTCCATCGGGCTCGTAGCGATCGGCGCGGGCGTCGGCATCTTCTTCCTTATCCGCCACAAGAAGAAGGCGGACGGGCAGCCCAAGGAAGAGCGGATGAAGGTCGAGACCGACGTCGACGAAGAGCTCGACGTGTACGCCACCGAGGAGGAATCTGCTCCTACCGAGGAGCCTGCTACCGCAGGGGCTGCTACCGCAGGGGTAGCTGAGGAATCTGCTCCTGTTGAGGAGCCCACTCCCGAAGCTCCCGTTGAAGAGCCCGCTCCCACCGAGGAGACTGCTCCTACCGAGGAAGCCGCTCCCACCGAGGAAGCCGCTCCCGAGACGCCCACGGAAGAGCCCGCCGCTCCTACCGAGGAGCCCGCTCCCGAGACGCCTGTCGAGGAAGCCGCTCCCGAAGCTCCCACCGAGGAGCCCGCTACTCCCACCGAGGAGCCCGCTCCCGAAGAGCCCAAAGACAACGAGTAACTTTCCCCCCGCCGCGGTCCGCGGCGGGGAATTTTTCTGCCTTTTTCGGGAGAGCCGCGGCGGGAGGCGGGGGCGAAACAAAAAAAGTTTTGAAAATCCGCGGATTTTTTGCGAAAGGTATAAAAAAACGGTTTACAAAAAAAATAAATACTAATATAATTTATTAGCCTGTAACCGTAGGGAGTACAGGAGGGAGATCGCTATGATACGTTACATGAAATGCCCGCGCTGCGAGCTCAACTATATCGACGCGGAAAAGCAGGAGTACTGCGACGTCTGCCTGAAGGAGATGAAGGGGATCCCGACCGACTTCGACGAGATCGAAGAGGCGGAGGACGATATCCCCACCGAACTTTGCCCCATCTGCGGCGAGAACATGATGCGCCCCGGGGAGAAGATGTGCGAGGAGTGCCGCAAGAAGTCCGAGTACGAGGAGGAGCCTTCCGACTCCGACGAGGACGACGAGTGGCGGGAATACCTCGACGACGACACCGACGCCGACCTCGATTCGGAGATCGGCGAGATCGACGAGGAGTTCGACGACGAATTCGACGAGTCGGAATCGGAGGACGAAGAGTACGAAGGCGACGAGGAAGAGGACATGGAGTACGTCACGGGCGACGAGATCTACACCCTCGGCGACGACGATGACGACGATGACGACGAGAAAGAGGACGGCGACGACGATTTCTAAGCCGTAAATGCCATGAAACTTCTCGAGAAGCTGAAGGCGGGCGCGGACGCATACGAGGAAGAGAACAACTTCACTTGCGACGTGTGCGGACGGGAAGTCTTTTTGAACGAGCGCATCTGCGCGCCCTGCCTCTGCACCCTTCCCTTTCAGACGACCGTCTGCCCCTTCTGCGGGCGGCGGGTGCGGGAGGAAGGCGTCTGCCTCGAGTGCAAGGCAAAGCCGCTCGGGGTGCGGAAGGCGCGTTCCGTCTTTTCGCACGACGGCGACGCGGCACGGCTCGTCATCCGCTTCAAACGGGGAGAGAAATACCTCTGCCGCACCCTCGGCGACCTCCTCCTTCCCCTTGTCGAAAAGGAGTTCCCCGATGCGGACGCCGTCGTCTTTGTCCCCATGACGAAGAAGGCCGAGCGCAAGAGGGGGTTCAACCAGTCCCGTCTGCTTGCGGAGCGGGTCGCGCGGGAGGGGCGGGAGCTCCTCGACGTCGTCTCCAAGAACAAGGAAAGTTCGTCGCAGAAGGCGCTCACAAGGCGGGAGCGGGAGGAAAACCTCGTGGGCTGTTTCCACGTGTTCGACCGCAAGGCGGTCCGCGGGAGACACATCCTCATCGTCGACGACATCCTGACGACGGGCGCGACCGTCTCCGAGCTTGCGGGAGCCCTTCGGCGGGCAGGGGCGGCGGAGGTCGACGCCGTCACCGTCACGAGCGCGGAAAACAAGCACCCCTTCGGGCTTCCCCCTGAGGAAAAATCGTAACTTTTTTGCCCCCGCGGGGGCTTTTTTCTTTTCGGGACGCATAAGGACGCACGGGGAGGAATAGGGTAGAAGGGGGGAGAGGAGGATCCGACGGTTTCTGTTCTTTTCCGACGGCATCTCCCATTTTTCTCCCCCGAAGAACTGTTACGATATAGGTGTTTGAATGCGTTTTATCACTCTTCGGCTAAAGAGCATTCTCGTTGCCGCCGCCCTCGTTCTCCTCGTCGCGGCGGGGGCGCTCACGGCGACGGCCGCGGGCGCGCAGGAGGTGTACTTCGGCTCCTCCCGCTCCCTTCCCATCTACTGCGTGGAGAGGGAAGGGGGAAAGGTCGCCCTCACCTTCGACTGCGCTTGGGGGGTCGATTCGACGGATGCGATCCTCACGACCTTAAAGGAGAGCAAGGTGCGCGTCACCTTCTTTGCCGTCGAGTTCTGGGCGGAGAAGTACCCCGAGTACTTAAAGCGCATCTTCGAGGAGGGGCACGAGGTGGGAACGCACAGCGCGACCCACCCCTACATGTCGCGGCTTACGGAAGGGGAGATCAAAAAGGAGCTCGAGACCTCCTCCGCCGCGATCGAAAAGATTATCGGCAAACGCCCCGACCTTTTCCGCCCGCCCTACGGCGACTACGACGACCTCGTCATCGACACCGCCGAGGCGATGGGGCTCTACTCCATTCAGTGGGACGTCGATTCCCTCGACTGGAAGGACCTCTCCGCCTCCGAAATTTCCTCCCGCGTCGTCGGGAGGGTGAAGAGCGGGTCCATCATCCTCATGCACAACAACGGGCTGCACACGGCGGAGGCGCTCCCCGTCGTCATCGACACTCTCCGCGCAAACGGGTTCGAGTTCGTGCCCGTCGGAGAGCTCATCTACAGGGAGAACTACGCCATCGACCCCACAGGCAGGCAGATCCCGAAAAACGCCGCTTAAAGTATAAGAAAATCTTATAGATACGGAGGACCGAAGGACAATGGAATACATTTCCGAGAAGAACAACAAGGTGTACATCATGGGCGAGATCGTGTCGGAAGCGACCTTCTCGCACGAGGTGTACGGAGAGGGATTTTACGAACTCTTTGTCCGCGTGATGCGCCTTTCGGGGCAGGCGGACATTCTGCCCGTCACCATCTCCGAACGGCTCATCGAGGGGAGCGGGCTGGGCGTCGGAAGTATTCTCAGCGCCGTCGGACAGTTCCGCAGCTACAACAAACTCGAGGGGGGAAGGTCGCGGCTCATGCTCACCGTGTTCGTGCGCGAACTCGTCGAACCGGGCACCCGCAACCCCAACGGTATCGTGCTCTCGGGGTACCTCTGCAAGCCCCCCGTCTACCGCACGACCCCCTTCAATCGGGAGATCGCCGACCTCCTCCTTGCCGTCAACCGCGCCTACAACAAGTCGGACTACATCCCCTGCATCGCATGGGGGAGAAACGCCCGCTTCGTGCAGAACCTGAAGGTGGGGGACCGCGTCGCCCTCTCGGGGCGCATTCAGAGCAGGGAATACCAGAAGAAGCTTTCGGAGACGAACACCGTCACGATGACGGCGTACGAGGTCTCCGTCTCCAAACTCGCCGCCTTCGACGAAAACGAGACCTTCGACCTCGACAGCGAATTCGACCTCTACGCCATCCCCTCCGTCCACCCGTGAAAGGGGGCATTCTAAAATACGTCATACTGAGCCATGCGGCCCGCCGTGCAGAGCACGGCGGGCCGCCATTTCCAATCACGTCATGTTGAGCGTAACGCATTCCGATACGTCATGTTGAGCGAAGTGCATTCCGATACGTCACCCTGAGCGAAGTCGAAGGGTCACCTTATTCTTGGCGCCTCCGTGGGAGGAGCTGTCACGAAGTGACTGAGGTGGGGCGAGTTCCGATACGTCACCCTGAGCGAAGTCGAAGGGTCACCTTATTTTTGGCGCCTCCCACGGAGGCGCCAAGGGTACCCCCCATCCGTCACGGCTGCGCCGTGCCCGTTTCGGCGGCAGGGACCGCCGAAACCCCAGAGCGGAGGCCACCACTCCTGTCGCGCGCCACTCACAGCCCACCGGGCTGTTGAGTAGGAATGGCGCGCTCCACCTCCCAAAGTCGGGTGTCCATAGGGAATCATAAAAACAAAATTTTTTATCGGAATACACCTTTGGGCGAGTCACAAAAACGGCGAGGAAATTTCCCCGCCGTTTTTTGTGACTAATAGAAAAGCGGGTAAACGGATGCTCGCTTACCCGCTATATGTTACTCCTTATCTTTGAAGATTTGCTCTTTCAGCTTTGTGTATTCGTCATCCGTTGCAATCTCAAACTGATGCCGCAATTCGTCCAGCATCTCGTCGTTTTCCTCAATGGTATTGACTTTCTTTAGAATTTTCAAAAGCGCAATTACGTCTTGCCGGGAAAAATTTCTACTTAAGCCAACGAGCTCTTCAATGCGATCCATGGCAAACTCATCGTATTGATCGCGATCATCCCTGTCGTAAGCGAATGGCTCCTCAATCCACGCGATAATCAGTCTGAGGCCTTCGGAATCAACGCATTCCTCATCGTTACCCTGCGCCGCCGCGATTTCTTCCAAGTCTTCAAGGTCGAGATCAAGATCATCCGATGATGTATGCTTCGGAAGTCGATAGCTTACCTCCTTTAACCCTTTGGGCGGCAGAAATTCGTTCATATCAGTGGGAGGATATGCTATATATTCCGCCGTTTGATAGTACAAGGAAAATTGCCCGTGAAGAGGCTGACCGTTATTTCGCTTTATGAAGGCTTCCCCTCGCTTCATTCTATGAAGCAAGTAATCAAGGCTGACGACTGGCACGTTGCTATTTACATGAAACTCACCGCGCAGAAAAGCTTCCGAATCGACCGCACTCATGGTGCCAAGCGACTCTTTAAATTTGTTAGCCGTCTCAACATCATTCGAGCCGAGATAATATTGAACATCACAGTTGTCAATCATGGTTTCCCAGTCATCCGAATAACGCGCTTTTAATTGTGAGCGGCTTTGGACAATCATATGCATGAATATTCCACTCCCTCGACCTGTAGCGAGCAGATTCGGATATACATTTGACGGTCTAAGGGTGGCAAATTCATCCAAAATGAAGTGTATGGGGGTATCCAACGGCTTTGCATCGCTGTGGGATTTCGCCAACAATTCCGTGATGAGTTGTCCAATGCACAAATTCAAGAAATCACGGTTTCCCTCGTGGGCGACATCGTAAATCAAAAGGAGTACATGGGGTTTCTTCACCAACCTCTCTGCTTTGAGAGTATTATGCTGGGAAATCGCTAGTGTCTTCGGGTCGCTGTAACGCGAAAGGTAGAGATCCACGAAGCCCATGTAATTGCTGCGCGTGGAGTCAGCGTTATTTACGACACTATAGGTATAGGTGTAAGCCAAAGACGACTTGCGGCGAGTAGATAAAAAACCGCCATCGTCAAAAGAACTTCCACGCCCTGCGGACCATTTAAAGCTTCCATATACTTTCCGCAAAGTTTCAAAGTTGACCATCGCTGGCGTAGTGCGCATACGGCCAGTTCGCTGTGATTCTTTTTCGGAAAGTGTCAAATCTTCTAGTAAGGCAAGCACCAGGCCTAAAATGAAGTTTGCGGCCGTTTTCTCCCAAGAAGGATCCTTCTGGGATTCAACAGGGAAAAGCTGTTCGAAGAGCCGTTTCAAATCGGATATGATACGATTCCTAATTGCCTTCTTATCCCTTTTATGCTCTGCTGCCAACCACTGCTCTGCATACACCCCAAACGGATTGTAATATTCGGTGGTGTGTTGGGGATCCAAGATGTTTAATATCGAAACGTTTTCTTCCCCAAACAAATTGCACAACCGAGTATAAGCCGCCCGCGTTACTTCGCCCTTGGGATCAGCCAAAACATAGGACATCCTTGGATCGGCATTGAAGGCGGCGTTCAAAACGACCCCCTGTGTTTTCCCGGCACCAGGGGCGGCCGCCGTCAAAGTATGGTGGCAATAGGTGGTTTGAGAGACACACAACGTGCCGTCCTTGTCTCTAAACGAAGCGGTCGGGAAACCCAAAGGGCGATTCGGATCACAATCACCCTCGCCAAAGCGAAATGTGTACAGATCCTCGCAGCCCCTCAACCCCTCAACTCCTACAAGTTGCGTGTGTTCGTGATAGGGAAGTGCCTGTACATAGGTTTGCGCCAACTCCCAATCAAATTTTTGCCTTTCAATCATTTTAGTAGTCATAAGATGCCTCCTTTTCAATTTTGTAATAGCGCTTCATTACCGCAAGCGAATCATCGCCGCAAGTAAGAAAGTCGATGTTGGTTGCTATCCTATCAAGCAGTTCTTCTCGCCGATTGGGTTCAAAGGCGAGCAAGAGAATGGCGGCCTCCGCTTGCTTGTGCCCGTCGGCGCGACGGAGAAGCGGCAAGACGACATCTCGGTTTACTCCGTTCAAATGGTAATTCACGGCGGTCACGATGGAAAGCCGGTCATCCTTTTCCATAGCCGAAGAAAGAGCCGTCTTTTCGAGAGTTTGCGTCCTCTCTACAAATTCGAGGGCGAGGCGCTTGAGTTCAAGCGCCTGCCACTCTTCGGCCTTCTTTCCGAACTCATGTTTATTCGGACAAAACGACTCGAGATAGTTCTCGTGGAGCAAGACGGCATCGGATGAAGTGAGCCGCATAAAAACATCGTTGCTCCAAAGATCTTCAATCGTGCCTCGCTCGGCACTCCCCAATGCATACAAGTCAAACAGCGAGGAAACCTCAAAGCTATCCGACATACTGTCCTGCATTACCGCCTGTTTCAGGCAAAATTGCGAGATGAGTTTCATAGTGTTCCTCCTAAAAATGATTTTCAAATGATTTTCAGATGATGTGGTCAACAAGACCGAAATTGATGGCCTCTTGCGCCGACAGCCAGTTATCCCGATCTGTTGCTTCGGCGATTTCGTACACGGTCCTTTCCGTGGCAACTGCCAACATCTCGTTCACGTGGTGGCGGATCTTTTGGGCGCGCTTGACAATTATCTCGAGCTCGGAGGTTTGCCCCTGTCCTGCTGCAAGTGGTTGATGAATCAGGACCTCGGTGTTCCGAAAGACATAGCGGCAGTCTTTCGTCCCCGCAACCGCCAACAGGAATGAGCCCATAGAGGCCGCAAGTCCTTCACCAATCGTATACACCGTTAAGCCGGTCGCCTTGATATTATCGAGGATAGCGAACCCGCTCGTTACTGAGCCGCCGGGACTGTTTATCCGCAAGACGAGCTCCCGTTCGTTCAGCGGGGTGCCTTGTTCTTCCCACCCTTTTTGAAGCTCGGCAATCCGCTCTTCAACGTATTTTGCCATTTCATCGGTCACTTCGCCATAAAGACGGATCGTATTGGGGGAATAAAGGATTTGTTGAATGTTTTTCATGGGTTTGCTCCTTTTCTTTTTATTTTTTACTTTATCATAGCCGACGCGTAATTGCCCGCAAAAACAATGGGGAAATTGCAGGGCGTAAATTTGCAAGGGGAAGAGAAATCCCCCTCGCGTTCGGCGTTAGCAATCGACATAGTTGGGCTGGAAGTAATGTTTGGAGAAATTTCTCCAAACATCGTAGGGAACGGGTGCTATGTCGCACTCCCATGCTTCAATCTTGCGGGCACACTCGGGGCAGAAATTCCGAGGGTGCGGATTTGCAGGCGAATACTTTTCGGGGGGCTCTCCGTAGATAATCCCGCAACGGCAAGTAACCAAATAATACATAAATGTTTTCCTCCTGATTTGGAATTTTTGTGGTTCTACGACTTGTTCGCTGCCGCTCGGCACAATCCTTTGCGGCAGAAGGGTCCCTTAAATGGGACGTGTTGCTCGGCGCACTCAGCGTGCTTTTCTTCAACTGAATGCAAGTTGCTATCCGTCTCTGCTCATCATGTACCTCCTTTATTTGGCAAATACTTGCTAAATTTTTATTATTGTGATAAAATTATAATCGAGACTGACGGGGAGTCAAGTTCACCACCAAAGCATTACAACAGAAAACATTTTCATACAAAGTTGACCAAACTTTTACAAAAAACGAAGGAGCGATAAAAATGAGCAAATATATTTTTAATACCATTTCAAACGCAATTCATCAGCGTTTCGGTAAATCCGTTAGCAAAATAATTAGCTCTGAATATTATTCAAGAAATCTTCCAGGAGAAAAAACATGGGACGAGAAGATTAAACCTGACTTTAAATCTCAGGCTTTAAGCTATTTCCAAGAAATTCCTGATGTTGATGCTTATTTGCCTTTTTTTAAAACTCTTCATCACTTGGTGGATACGGCACAAAAGGAGCGTCCTCAGCCCGAACTCGCTTTAGATTCTTACACGGAAGATAGAGAACGGCAATGTTATAAAAAAATGTTGACATGTTTAAAAAAATGCTCTGACGACATAATAAAAAGTTCTGAAACGCCGAACAGTAGGCCTGACGCTCAAATGATAGTTGACGCGATTTTATCGATTTGGGATGAGGCTTATTGGCTTTCTCGTCTTATCAAAGAGATAGAGAAGCAGAATAAAGGCAGGTCATTAGTGCAAAAGGTAACGGAAAACTTGCCTAAAGAGGACATGGAAACAACGGATTCAACGTCTATAACTCCGCTTTCCGAAAATTACGATACCCCCGCAACAAGCGAAACAATATCCAACTTTGAAAAAATCTCTGACCCGAATTTATTTCAAAGGGATTTTCAAATTGGGTTTGCGTTATGCGAATTGCGCCTTTATCGCCACAATGCAGACGAAAATATAAAAAAACTGCATGCTTTACTTGGGGATGATATCTATAACAATACATTTGGGGAAGAATTTGATTTCACAACTATGCGCTTACAGTTTTTTTCTTCACCCAGCATTCCGTTTTCACGCATTGCGGGTTTAGGATATATGTGTTGCTATTTTTCTATTATGCAAAAACGCCATAAAATGGACCAAGAATCAAAAGAAGCGTATGTTCATGCCCTACGGGACAACTTTATGGACATAATATGTGATTGGACGGGATTTGTTGCTCTGTTAGAAAATATATATCATTATTCCTATGCGTCCCAATGTGAAAATATAATGCGATTTTTAAATCCCTGCATCTATAACGATGATGTAAATCTGCAAATATCTATTCGAAAAATTGTGGAGACTTATGTTTTTCAATGTAGGTCCATAGAAGAGGGTATGAGAAAATTGGTCACATTGGAAACGATGGGACAAATCGTCGGAAACGAATCTTTCGTAGAAGCATGTAATTGGTTAAGAGATCATTTCGATGAGGAAATAGATGAAGAAAATTTTGCGTTGACGTGTAAGTACAAAATTTGGAAGTCGCACTCACTTTGGGAAGATGAAGAATATTATGAAAATATATGTATGGATTTGATTGAAGTTATTACTCGCGAAAATAAAACACGCAAGAGCGCTATTGAATATACGGCATATACTTTATCTACAATTAAAGAAACCGCGCAAGAAAGAGATATCCAAATTTTTGAGCGTGTTCTTCATGAATTTTGTATTGCCACCAATAAAGAATATGATGTACTTTATTCTGAGATCACTGACAATTAACCAATAGAAACATATTAATCCGATTCAATATTGTATGCTATGTTTTTCATTCATCTGTGCGAAGGGCTCTTGGGTTTGTGCTATGGAATCAAGGGTTGTGCTTCGTGGGAGTAAAAACATATGAGAGATGGTGTGATCCAAAATTTATTTCATACGCACTGTAAATTCCAGACGGTAAAATCTTTGAATAGTCATATTTTGTGGAATATTATGGACTTTTTCAGAGAATAAAAACTACGAGGCCCAATCCCTTTCTAACGCTTTTGCCAAAAAATATAAAGCGGGTTTCCCGCTTGTTGTGAGGCGAAAGTGCATTGTGGCACTTTCCTTATCCTGCCTCCCAAAATCTAAAATAGTGCGACGCTTTGCGGTGTCGTATTTTTTGTATATCTTTGATTATTTTCACTCAAAACGACCCATCGGTCGGAAAAAATTTTATGAGAATATTTGGGTAGACCGCCACGTTTTCAACCCGAGTGTCCTTGGTATAGTGGAGAAAATTTTTTTCGTAGACCCCTATATTTTTGTTGCGAATGTCCTTGTGGATAGTGGAGGGGTAACATCAAGGGCTTACCCAAGAGGGGTAATGCTGATGCAGAACGTATGACTTTCACCGCAGTTGGTAAACAGCGGTAAAAAGAAAAACTTTCAAGGAGATAAAATGTTATGAACTCAACGTAAAAAAGGAAGCAAAAGACAACCGACGGGGCAAACCGACGACAAGTAAACGGCAAGCCAAAGTGGGACGATTTTCGGAAAAACGGGAGGCAGGATAAGGAAAGTGGGCAAATCCCAACTTTCGAGTTGCGCACAAAACGTGCGCAGAGAAGCGGGAAACCCGCATTCTCTCGTGTTCCGCAAAAAATTTTTTTGCGCAAACCCTTGACTCTTCGGCTGAGATAGTGTAAAATATATATGTCGTATGAATACGATTGATATATTTTACGGAGGTCATTATGGAAAAGAAACTGAGAGCGATCAAGGACAAGCGTTATGAGGAAAAACACAAGGCAGAAAGAAAAGCGAAAAACGCCACTTGGGGGACGAGTGTTCCCCGCAAGAAAGCGGAACAGATAAATGCCTTTCTCGAAAGATATGGCTATACCAAAGTCCAACTCATAGAAGCGGGCTACAAAGCCCTGTTGGACGATGCCGCCGAACATCATCTTTCACTCGGTAAGATTATGGACGGATACGATGACTTCTTCCCTTCTGAATTGGAGGCGATGAAGAAAACCGAGTAACGGAAATAGGGCTCCCGAAAAAGATTTGCATAGCAAAGATTTTTTGGGAAGAGGAGCGGCAAGTCGAAAATAACAGCCGCGAAATGAAAATGAGCGGCGGGTGCAAAGACTTTGCCGCGACGACAAGGAGGAAACGCGATGGAAAGAGAACATAGTATTCAAAGCTATAAGGGCGCGGCGATTTGAGCCGACTTTGCCTGAATAAGAATACTTGAACAACAAACAATTCAGTTATCAAAAGGAAATCGGAAACACGGTCTATACCGTGATCGTAAAAGAAAGTAACACCGCAAAAGAAACAATATGGAAAAAGCTCGAAAGAGCTATGATACGGGACTCGCTCGAAGAATGTCATTCCAAAGGAGAAATTCTATGAAAAGACATTATTCGGCATCAAATAACCAATCTTATCTCGGAGGTGAGAAAATAACTGCCCTCTATTGCAGATTGTCAAGCGACGACGGAAATGAGGGCGACAGCAACAGTATCGTAAATCAAAAGGCAATTCTCGGCAAGTACGCGAGCGAAAAGGGCTTCCCTAATCCCCAATTCTATGTGGATGACGGGTATTCGGGAACGAACTTTAATCGCCCCGACTTCCAAAGGATGATGAGCGACGTAGAGGCGGGACTTGTGACAGCGGTTATCGTCAAGGACATGAGCCGTTTGGGTAGGGATTACTTGAAGGTCGGCTTATATACCGATATAAAACTGAAAAATGGACAGTTACCAAAAACGGCAGCCAAAATCAATGTAAATTAAAAGAGTTAAACCGAAA
>CANQQM010000055.1 GCA_947626005.1 uncultured Clostridia bacterium | reverse complement strand
TGCGGATGGTGAGCTTGCCCGTGGTGGACGACGGACACGGGCGGTTTCTTCGGCGACGTCACGGCGGAAGGGTTCACGGAGCTCCTTGTCCGCTGGTTCGAATTTTCGACCTTTTCGCCCGTCCTCCGTCTGCACGGCGACAGGGGCCCGCACGACATCCCGCCCCTTACCGCCCTCGACTACGGCGGCGGCTTCTCCCCGACGGGGCGGCCGAACGAGCCGTGGAGCTACGGGGAGGAAGTGGGGAAGATCCTCGAAAAGTACATTCATCTTCGCGTCTCGATGAAGGACTACTTGAAGAAGGTATTCCGCGAGGCAAGCGAAACGGGGGCGCCCGTCATGCGCCCGCTCTTCTTCGAATTCCCCGAAGAGAAAAGGGCTTGGGAGATCGGCGACGAGTACATGCTCGGCGGAGACCTTCTCGTTGCGCCCGTCCTCTACGAGGGGATGCGGCGGCGCACCGTCTACCTTCCCGAATGCAAGTGGGAGCGCTTCCCGAAGGGCGGAGAAGTATTATCGGGCGGCGAGTACGAAGTGGACGCGCCGCTCGACGTCATCCCCGTATTTCGCAAATTGAGCTGATTGCAAAGTACTATGCGTGATATAAACACGCCAAAATCGGTATTATGCCTGACATAATCACAAAAAATCCGAAAAATTTCCTCGAAAAAAGAGGAGATTTTTTAACTTTCGGCGAAAAAACAGGTGTATGAAAGAAAATATGACCGATGTGAAGGAAAGAACATTCGCGCGGGAGAAGGCGTATCTTTCCCCCTACGCGAAGCAGTCGAAGGATACGGCGGGGCGGGCCAAAGAGGAACCTCCGTGCGAGATGCGCACCGACTTCCAGCGCGACCGCGACCGCATCATCTATTCGAAGGCGTTCCTGCGTCTCAAAAACAAGACGCAGGTCTTTTTCGCGCCCGACGGCGACCACTACATGTCCCGTCTCACGCACACCCTCGACGTCTCGCAGATCGCCCGTTCCCTTGCGCGCTGTCTCTCCCTCAACGAGGACCTTGCCGAGGCGATCGCCCTCGGTCACGACCTCGGGCACACTCCCTTCGGGCACGTCGGGGAGAGGGTCTTGAACGCGCTCTCGCCGCACGGATTCCGCCACTCGGAGCAGTCCCTCCGCGTCGTCGACGTCCTCGAAAAGGACGGAAAGGGGCTGAACCTCACCTTCGAGGTGCGCGACGGCATCTTAAATCACCCGTCGGGCGGCTCTCCCGCAACGCTTGAGGGGGTCGCCGTCTCTCTTGCCGACCGCATCGCCTACATCAATCACGATATCGCCGACGCCATCCGCGCGGGGCTCATTTCGGAGAGCGACCTTCCCGCGGCGGCGGTGAAAGTGTTCGGCGGGGACACCTCCGAGCGCATCAACACGGCGATCACCGATATCTGGCGGGAGTCGGCGGGCAAGCCCTATGTGCGCATGTCGGACGAGAAGAAGGAGGCTCTCGAAGAGCTCCGCGCCTTCATGTTCCGAAGGGTGTACGCCCACACCAACGAAGTCATACAGGAGAGCGCCGAACGCATGCTCCGCGCCCTCTACGGGTACTTTTCGGAGCGTCCCGAGGCCCTTCCCGCCCTCTACCGCGAAACGGCGGAGAGCGACGTCGACCGCGCCGTGTGCGACTACCTCTCTTCGATGTCGGACAAGTACGCGATCGGGGTATTCCGCGACCTCTACGTGCCGCGGGAGGGGGGCGTATGACAGAGCGGAGCCGCTTCGGGGAGTTCAAGGAAGCGCTCAAGGAAAAGACGGATATCGTCGAGCTCATCGGCTCCTATCTGAAGCTCGAGCGGCGGGGCTACAGCTATTGGGCGTGCTGTCCCTTCCACCACGAAAAGACGCCGTCCTTCACCGTCAACGCCGCGGATAGATATTATCACTGTTTCGGCTGCGGCGCTTCGGGGGATGTCATCACCTTCGTGCAGCAGTACGAGAACGTCGACTTCATGCAGGCCGTCGAGATTTTGGCGGCCCGTGCGGGGATGGAAGTTCCCGCCTACGACGACCGTGCCGCGGCGGAGGCGGCGGAGAAAAAGCGCAAGCGGGACAGGCTCTCCGCCCTCATGCGCACCGCGGCGCGCTTCTACCTCGGCAACCTCTATTCGGGACGGGCGGACGTCCACCTCGAGTACATCGAAAAGCGGGGGATCCTTCCATCGACGGCGAAGAAATTCGGCTTGGGCGCTTCGCTCGACTACAACGGGCTCCCCGCGCATCTGCTTGCACAGGGCTTTACGCCCGAGGAGTGCATCGAGAGCGGCTCCTGCGCCCGCACCGAGGAGGGAAAGCTCATCGACGCGCTCGGGGGGCGGCTCATCATTCCCATCATCGACCACTTCGACGAGGTCATCGCCTTCGGCGGACGGGTGATGAAGCCCACCGACCGCGCCAAATACAAAAATACGAAGGAGACCTTGCTTTTTCAGAAGAGCAAGAGTCTGTTTAACATCAATCTCGTCAAAAAAGAAAAGCGTTCGGGAGCTATTCCCTACCTCATCATGCTCGAGGGGTATATGGACGTCATCTCCCTCTGGCAGGCGGGCTTCCGCTCCGTCGTCGCGAGCATGGGGACGTCGCTCACCCGCGAACAGGTGCGGCTTGCGAAGCGCTATACGGACAGCGTCTACATAAGCTACGACGGCGACGCCGCGGGGCAGGGCGCAAATCTGCGCGGGCTGCGCCTTCTCGAAGAGGAGGGGATGAAGCTGCGCGTCGTGCCTCTTCCCGACGGAATGGACCCCGACGACGTCATCGTGCGGCAGGGGAAGGAGGGCTACGAGCGCTGTCTTGCGGCGGCGATGCCCCTCATCGACTTCCGCATGCTCTCCGTAAGGAGAAAATACGATCTGAACGACCCCTACGAGAAGCGGGAATATGTGCGCGAAGTGCTCTCCATCGTCTCGGAGGCGGAGAGCGCCGCCCTTCGGGAGGAACTTCTCGGGCGGGTCTCGGCGGCGACGGGCGTCAGTCCCTCGGCCCTTGCCCGCGACCTCGAGACGGCCGCCCCCGCGGGGAGCGAGAGCCCGCCGAAGGCGGAGCCCAAGAAGCCGAACGCGGAGAAGGAAGCGGCGGGCGGAGAAAAGCGTGCGG
>CANQQM010000054.1 GCA_947626005.1 uncultured Clostridia bacterium | reverse complement strand
TGACGCCGTCTGCCATGAAGATGACCTTGTCGGCGACCTCTCTTGCGAACGCCATTTCATGGGTGACAACGATCATCGTGCGCCCCTTGAGGCCGCGGATGACGCGGAGCACCTCGTCCGTAAGCTCGGGGTCGAGGGCGGAGGTGGGTTCGTCGAAGCAGAGGACGTCGGGATCGAGGGCGAGGGCGCGGGCGATCGCGACCCGTTGCTGCTGTCCCCCCGAGAGCTCGGACGGATAACTTTCCTTCTTGTCCGCAAGGCCGACCTCTTCGAGCAGCTCTTCTGCGCGGCGGCGGCATATTTGTAGCGCCTCTTTTAAGAACGCCTTCTCTTCTTTTCGGGAAACGGACCCCGCGCGGGGCGTTTTTTCCGCCCGAAGCGCCTTTTTCCGTTTCTTTCCGAAGGCGCGGGCGCTCTCCCTTGCCGCAAGCTCCGCGGCGAGGGAAACATTCTTTTCGGCGCGGTAGTGGGGGAAGAGGTTGAAATTCTGAAAGACGAGCCCGAACCGTTTGCGTTTTTCGCGGAGGGCGCTCTCCGGGTAGCGCACGGCGGCGTCCGAGAGGAGCTCTCCGCCGAGATAGATCTTTCCCTCATCCGGCGTCTCCAAAAAGTTCAGACAGCGTAAAAGGGTCGTCTTGCCGCTTCCCGATGCTCCTATTATAGCCAAAATTTCTCCTTTTGGCAAGGAAAAATCCACCCCTTTGAGGACTTCCGTGTCGCGGAATTTTTTTCGGAATCCTTCGATGCGCAAAAACTCCATAGTTACACCTTGATATATTGCATTTTCTTCTCGAGTGCGCGGAAGAGGAGGGTGAGCACGCCGATGAACACAAGATAAAAGACGCCGGTATAGAAGAGAGGCCAGATGAGCCCTTCCCGTGCGAAGTTCTGTGCGACCATGATGACCTCGACGACGCTGATGATCCGCGCGAGGGAGGTGTCCTTGACGAGCGTGATGATCTCGTTGGACATGGGCGGCACGATGCGCCGAAGCAGCTGCAAGAAGATGACGCGGGAGAAGATCTGCCCCTTCGTCATTCCGAGCACCTGTCCCGCCTCGAACTGTCCCTTCGGGATGCTCTCGATCCCGCCGCGGTAGATCTCCGAAAAGTAGCAGGCGTAATTGATGACGAACGCCACGATGACGGAGGGGACGCGGTCGAAGCCTGAGATACCGAAGAGGAGATAGGGCCCATAGAAGACGGCGACGAGCTGCAGCATGAGCGGCGTCCCGCGGATGATCCAGACAAAGGTGCGGCAGACGGCGCGGAGGGGCTTAAAGCGGGACATCGACCCGAATGCGACGATGAGCCCCGCGGGAAGGGACAGCGCAAGCGTGACAAAGAAGATATATGCGGTCGTGGCGAATCCCTCGAGGAGCTCGAGGGTGACAGAGAGGAATTCCGTCATACGAGGTACTTTTCCGCGAGGGCGTCGAGGGTGCCGTCCGCAAGATACTTTGCGATGAGGCGGTTGATCTCCCCGAGGAGCTCGGTGTCCTCCTTGCGCATCCCGATCCCGTATTCTTCGCTTGCGAACCCGACGTCGATGAAGGTGAGGTCGGAGTAGTCCGTCCCCGCGCCCGTCATCGCCTTCGCCATCGTAATATCGATGATCGCGATCTCGGAGCGCCCCGCCTTGACCTCGAGCAGGCAGTCGGACTGCGCCGTCATGGCCGTGAACGCCCAGCCGTTGTCCTCGGCGACGCTCTGTCCCGCCGAACCGCTCTCGACGGCGATCGAAGTTGCCGCCGCAACGCTGTTTACATCGGTGAACTTCGACGCACCGCTTGCCGTCGCGACGACGACCTGTTTGTTCTCGAGATAGGGGTCGCTGATCGCGATGCGCTCTTTGAGCTCGTCGGTGATCGTCATGCCGTTCCATATAAGGTCGATCTTGCCCGATTCGAGTTCGTTGATCTTGTTGTCCCAGTCGATGAGCTGAAACTTCGGCTTGTAGCCGAGCTCGGCGCAGACCGTCTCGGCGAACTCGGTGTCGAACCCGACAAACTTGCCGCTGTCGTCCGTATAGTTCATGGGCGCGTAGTCGGTATAGCCGATGGTGAGGGTCCCGCTGTCGGAACAGGCGGCGGTGCCGAGCGCCGCAGCGAGGGAGAGGGAAATGCCGAGGGCAATTGCAATCGTTTTTTTCATGGAAGGTCTCCTTTTACTTTATTACTTCATCGCAATGAAGTACAAAAGTAATTATACCTCCCGCCGCCCCGTTTGTAAAGCGTTTTGCGGGGGCGAAAGGGGAATTTTTCAAATTTTTTTATTTTTCCGCAGAAAAAGGCGGGGAAGGGGCTTTCCGCGGGCACGGTTTCGCTTGATTTATCGGCTTCGCCTATGGTATAATTATAAGCGAAATTGTTTAATTCCAATAAAAAGAGGGGCCTATGAAACGAATTATAACGATATTATCGATGCTTGTCCTGTCCGCATGCGTCATGGCGGGCTGCGGGAAATCCGAATTTGCCAACCCCGGCGATTCCCTCGGCGGGGGCGGCGTGGGGGAGGTCGCGGGCAGCGCCGAGGACGTGACGGAGGAGGTCAAGAAGGATTTCACGGCAAAAGATCTTTCCGCCTTGTCGCAAAACACCTCTTCGGCGGGCGCAGTCTCGGTTGCGCCGACGGAGGGAGCGGTTACCCTCTCCGA
The DNA here is from genome assembly GCA_947626005.1 of uncultured Clostridia bacterium. Classification (GTDB taxonomy): domain Bacteria; phylum Bacillota; class Clostridia; order Christensenellales; family Borkfalkiaceae; genus Gallimonas. The sequence continues at coordinate 1,037 of CANQQM010000054.1, read as the reverse complement.
GAGCGGGACCTACCTCTTCCGCGGAAGCTACGGCGGAATTTCTCTCGGCGCGGACAGTCTTTCGTTGCATCTCATCTTCGACGGCGCGACCGTTGCGTCGGGCGGCGTCGCCCTCGACGGGTCTGCCCATAAAAAGGCCGAAGTCGTCGTGACCCTCCTCGGCGAGAATTCCGTCACCTCCGCGGCGGAGGGGGAGAACGCCGTCCACATCAAGGGGGCGCTCTCCTTCAACGGGAGCGGTTCCCTGTCCGTGACGAGCGGCGGGAAGAATGCGTTCAAGGTCTCCAAAGCGCTCGAGATCGTCGACTGCTCCCTCACGCTCTCGGCGGCAAACCATGCGATTTCCGCCCTCTCCGTCTCGGCGGCGGATGCGAAGATCGTCGTCTCCTCGGCGGGCAAGGACGGGATCAACGCGGAGTGCGACGACGAGACGACCGTTTTCACGACCGAGGAGGGCTATGTTTGGCTGAAAAACGTCGAGTATTCCGCTTCAACGGCGGGCGACGGCATTCAAGCCGACACCGTAGTCTACATCGACGGCGGCAGCTACCGCATCGAAACGAAGGGGGTCTTTGTCGCCGACAGCGAAGAAAATCGGACGCAGTACGGCCTCTCCGCAGACGATTTCCGCTATATCAAGAGCGGGACCGACTACGCGAAGGTCGCCTCCGATTCTTTCGGCCGCGGCACGATGTACGCCTTGGCGCAGGGCTGTAAGGGGATCAAGGTCGGCGAGATCGAATACCCCGACGCAAACGACCCCGAACGGGAAATTACCGTTACGGAGGGGGACTATTCCATTATTATAGAAGGCGGCACGTTTTCGATCGACAGCACAGACGACGCCGTCCACGCAAACAGCGGGAACCTCTCGGTGGGCGGCGGAACGTTCACGATCGCAACTTATGACGACGCCCTGACGAGCGACGTCCTCACGAAGATCAAGGGCGGCGAGATCGCCGTGGAAAAGTGCTACGAGGGCATCGAGGGCGGCTATGTCGAGATCACGGGCGGCAAGATAAACATCACGGCGCAGG
>CANQQM010000053.1 GCA_947626005.1 uncultured Clostridia bacterium | reverse complement strand
GAAGCGTGATTTATTTTGCAAGAAGTTGTCGAAATTCACAAAAAAGGCGCGGAAAAGCTGTCAATGCGCGCCAAGGGGAAGAATATTATATATAATAGGAAAGGGAAGAGGGGACGAAACGAAAAAAGGCGCCCCCAAAGGGGACGCCTAACGCGCGGAAAATTTACGCGATCGAGGCGAGCTTTTTCGCAAGTTTGGACTTCTTGTTGGAAGCGTTGTTCTTGTGAAGGATGCCCTTCGTGACGGCGGAGTCGATCGCCGAAACGGTCTCGGGATAGAGCTTCTCGGCAAGTTCCTTGTCGCTGGCGTTCACGGCTGCGAGGAATTTCTTGATCGTCGTCTTGAGGGCGGATTTGATCGCCTTGTTCTGCATCGTCTTCTTTTCGGTGACGAGGACGCGCTTTTTTGCGGATTTGATGTTGGGCACGGTATTTACTCCTTTGATCGGCTGTTTTTTCTTGAATAACCTACGTTATTTTAACATAAAATAGCGGCCTTGTAAACTATTTTATCGGGGCGAACGGCAAAAAACTTCCGTTTTTTTGCAAAAAAGGGGGATTTTGAATGAGCGGAGAGGGTTTTCGTCCGCGGATCGGCGTGTTCGACAGCGGGGTGGGAGGGCTGTACGTGCTCTCCGCGCTCCTCAAGGAACTCCCGCGCGCCGACTATTTTTATTGGGGAGACAACACGCACGCGCCCTACGGGAGCAGAAGGGAGGGGGAGATCGTCCGCTTTGTCCGCCGTGCGCTCTCCCGCTTTTCGGCGCTCGGCGTCGACGTCGCCGTACTCGCCTGCAACACCGCCTCCGCCGTCTGCCTTGAGAAAATGCGGGAGGAATTTCCCTTCCCGATCGTCGGCATGGAGCCCGCCGTCGCCCCCGCAGCAAAAAGCTGCAAAAATGTCCTCGTTCTTGCGACGCCCCTGACCGCAAAGAGCGACCGTCTCCGCGGCTTGGTCTCCCGTTTCGAAAGCTGCAGCTTCACGCTCTTCGGGGCGGAGGGGCTTGCGGCGGCGATCGAGGCAAGGTTTCGGGGGGAAGGGGAGGTCGAGCTCGAGAAGCATCTTCCGCACATCGAATGCGACGGCGTCGTCCTCGGCTGTACGCACTATTCTTTCTATGCGAAGGAGATCGGGGACTTCTACGCCGCGCCCGTGTTCGACGGGGCCCTCGGAACGGCAAAAAAGGTGGGTTTTCAGGTAAGGGCAGGGACGGAGCGCCACCGCCGACCCTCGCTGACCCCGAACAATTGTTTGACTTATTTTTGCAAGAAAGAGGGGGAATTTGTCGTATATTTTCTCGATAAGTGTGCGAAATTCAACAAACAAGTGTTTATTTCCGAACGTTTGTTTTAGATTGATCTAAAAAAATTTTGCGTTCTTTGGAAAACTTTTCGAAAAGTGGTTGACAGTGGTCGAGTATTGTGCTACAATGAATGCACTGGGTGAGAGAGCCCGTCGAGGTACACGATGAAACTGCTGAGCGGAAAGGCGGAACACGCACTTGACGCAAAAAACAGAATACGCATCCCGCACCAATTCCGGAAGGCATTCCCGGAGGGGGAAGCGGTGTATTTCGTCATGTACAACGACCGCTGCATCTTCATCATGCCCGAGTCCTCCCTGCAGGAGCACATTTCCCGCTTCCTCTCGGTCACGACGTCGGAGCCCGACAAAATGCGGGCGCGCCTCATCATTTCCGAGCGCATCTCCGAGATCACCGAGGACACGCAGGGGAGAACGGTTCTCAACGCCGCTCTCCGCGAGAAGGCGGGCATCCGCAAGGACGTCGTCACGATCGGCGTCGGCGATCACCTCGAGCTCTGGGCCAAGGAGCGCTACGAAGAGGATATCGCCAAGATGACGACGGAAGAGGCGTTCCTCCTTCTCGGCTTCTGATATGGAGCGCTATCATCGCCCCGTTCTCCTTCAAGAGGTCCTCGAAGGGCTCGAGATAAAGCGCGGCGGGATCTATTTCGACGGGACCGTCGGCGGGGGAGGGCATTCCTCCGCGATCCTCGCCTTTGACGAGAGCGTAAGGCTCATCGGGACGGACAAGGACGGCGACGCCATCGAAGAGGCGGAAAAGCGGCTTGCACCCTACAAGGGAAGATATTCCCTCTTTAGAACGGACTACAAGAATTTCGATACGGTGCTGAAAGAGGAAGGGGTCGAAGCCCTCGACGGGTTTCTTCTCGACTTCGGGATCTCTTCGCACCAGATCGACGACGAGACCCGCGGCTTTGCCTATCGCAAGAAGCAAGCCCCGCTCGATATGCGGATGGACAAGCGTACCGCATTGACGGCGGAGGAAGTCGTCGGGACCTATTCGGAAGAGCGGCTTTTCCGCATCTTCCGGGAGTACGGAGAAGAGAACTTTGCCCTTCCGATCGCGAGGAAAATCGTCTCGGTCCGCGCAAAGCATCCCATCCGTACGGCGGGGGAGCTCGAAGAGATCGTCGAGGAGGCGATCCCGCCCAAATTTCGCTCTGCGGCGTGTGCCCGAAAGGTCTTTCAGGCCATCCGCATCGAAGTCAACGGAGAACTCGACGGACTGTACGAATGCGTGACAGGGCTCACGCGGCGGCTCAAAGTCGGCGGAAGGGCGTGCATTCTCACCTTCCATTCCCTCGAGGACCGCATCGTAAAGCAGGCGTTTCGCGATCTTTCCGCGGGATGCACCTGCCCGAAGAACTTTCCCGTCTGTGTGTGCGGGAAGAAGCAGGAGATCGAAGTCCTCACGAAGAAGCCGCTCACGGCGTCGGAAGAGGAACTTGCGGAAAACAGCCGCAGTAAAAGCGCAAAACTCAGGATCGCCCGAAAGATCGCGGAATGAACGGGCGACGCCTCGAATACCATAATAAGGAGTGAAGATCATGTCCGAAGCAATTATCGAAAGAAATACGACCGCTACGGAAGGCGGTTTGGAGAAAGAACGTCATAACGGTCAGATTTCCGAAAATTACAAAAGATTGCTCGACAGCACAGTCGCGACCAAACCCGCGGCGAAGCCTGTGCATGATCGCGCGCCCCTCACGGCGGAAGAGAGCGAACAGTATGCCGCGCCGATGAAGTTCCACGAGCGTCCCATGCCGTCGACCGCTTCGGTCCGCATCTCGACCTACGTTCCGCACTACGCAAAGCCCGAGCTCCGCTCGAACAATCTCTTCGAGGACGTGAAGTACGGCACGACGCCCGTCGCGAACACCGCGACCGCGCCCGTCATGACCGTCGCGGCTCCCGCCGCGCCTGCTCCCGTAGCTCCCGTCTTTACGGCATCCGCCGCCGCCGCGCCCGCGATGGCTCCCGCCGCTGCGCCCGCAGACGACGAGGACGCCCGTCCGACGCGCCGCACGATGGATACGCTCCGCCGTCCCGCCGCCGCGATCGCGGCAGGGGAGGAGAACGTGAGCTTTTTCGAGGCGATCTCGTCCCGCATGAAGGCGGCGCTCATCGCGATCGGCGTTGCGATCGTCGTCGCGCTCGTCATCATCTGCATCAATTCGGCGCTCATCCGTTCGGTCAACAGCGACATCGAGTCCAAGGAGATGCAGCTCAAGCAGCTCACGAAGGCCGCCCGTCAGCTCGAGGATCGGATCGAGGACGTCACCGACCCCGACAACGTGGGCAACTGGGCACAGGACAACGGAATGGTCTTTACTCAGGACTAACTCCGCGGAGGAAACAGAATATCAAGGCA
>CANQQM010000052.1 GCA_947626005.1 uncultured Clostridia bacterium | reverse complement strand
GCGCCTGAAGAGATTCGAACTCCTGACACACGGCTTAGAAGGCCGTTGCTCTATCCACCTGAGCTACAGGCGCATATCTTGACTTAGCATCGAAGTTACGCACATCTCCGCGAATCGCGAAATTGGAGCGGGTGATGGGAATTGAACCCACGCGACCAGCTTGGAAGGCTGGGATTCTACCACTGAACTACACCCGCATTCACAACGCTTGTTCATTCTATCAAAGTTTACGAAAGATGTCAATCGTTTTTCGTTGCGTTTCGGGATTTTTCCGAATTTTTTTCTTGTGCGGAAAGTTCCGCCGCCCGCCTCTTTATCGCTTCGAGCGCCTCGGTCGGGGAATGAAGTCCCTCCACCGCGCTCTCCATCGGGCACGGTCCGTCCCCCCTTCGATTGATGATCCTCTCCGCAAAACACTCCGCCGCGGCGCCGATCCCGTGAGAGAGGAGGAGCTCCTCCGCACGGCGGCTCATGACGGGGGCAAAGACCTCTTTCACCCCGAGAAGAACATACAAAAACGCCGCCGCCCCGCCGACGACCCGATCTGCCGCCGCCCCGCCGCGGACATCTGTCCCCTCCTCCAAGAGCCGAAGAAGGGGTTTTACGCCCCTCTCCGTGCTCGTAAATTCGCCCTGCGCCGAGACGATCGCAAGCGTATTTTCTCCCGTGAGGAGCTCTTTTGCGCGCTCTCTGTTTTCCATTGCGTTTCTCCGCATCCCCTATTCGAACTGTTTTGCGACCGCTTTGAGAAGTTTCCTGATCTCGAGGTGCTGCGGGCACACCCTTTCGCACTTCCCGCACGCGATGCAATCGGACGCCTTCCCCCGCTCTCCGCCCGTATAGTTGGCGTAGTAGACGTCGCTGTTCCAGTCGCGGTAGCGCTTCTTCTGGTTCATGCAGGAGAAGAGGTCGGGAATGGAGATTTGCTTGGGGCAGCCGTCGGTGCAATAGCGGCAGGCGGTGCAGGGAATGAACTCCTCCTTCGCAAGCTCCGCGCGGACCTTCTCGATGGCCGCCTTCTCCCTTTCGTCGAGGGGGCGGAAGTCCTTCATGAAGGAGACGTTGTCGCGCATCTGGGCGATCGTGCTCATCCCCGAGAGCACCATAAAGACGTTCTCGAATCCCGCGGCGAAGCGGATCGCGTAGGAGGCGTTGCTTCCCCCGCCGAGGGCACGGAGCGCCTCGTCTGCGGCGGCGGGAAGATTGACGAGCGTCCCGCCCTTGACGGGCTCCATCACGATGACGGGCTTGCCGTGCTTTACGCACGTCTCGTAGCAGCGGCGGGACTGCACGCCGGGGTTCTCGTAGTCGGCGTAGTTGAATTGGAGCTGGACGACTTCGACCGCGGGCTGTTCGGAGAGGATGCGGTCGAGGACCTCCGCCGTGTCGTGGAAGGAAATGCCGACGTGCCTCACCTTCCCCTCCGCCTTGAGGGCGGCGGCGATCTCATACGCCCCGCACTTCTTGTATTTTTCGTAGTTGACGGCGTTCTGCGCGTGCATGAGGTAGAAGTCGAAATACCCGACGCCGCAGAGGGAGAGCTGCCGCTCGAAGAAGGGACGGATGTCCTCTCGGCGGGAGAAGAAGTTCTCGGTGAGCTTGTCGGTGAGGACGAAGCTCTCCCGCGGGTAGCGGGCGGAGAGGCAGTCGCGGATGGCCGTTTCGCTCTTTCCGCCGAGGTAGCCGTGCGCCGTGTCGAAGTAGTTGAAGCCGTTTTCGAGGAAGGTGTCGATCATCTCGCAAAACTGCGCCGCGTCTACCTTCCCCAAATGCATCGGAAGGCGCATACAGCCGAATCCGAAGTTTTTCTTGACTTTTTCGAACATCTTTTCCTCCTGAATTGGGTTTCCTAAAAATATTGTATCATATCCCCCCGAAAAATGCAAGGGTTTTGTCCCTCTCCCCCATAAGAAATTCGTAGGGGGACGGTATGCAAAAAAGCCGACTCTACTGACAGTAGAATCAATATCTTGAACGGTAGAGCGATTTTTTTGAAAAATGGAGGAAGTTTTCGGAAAGAGAGAGTATCTTTTGCATAATTTATGTTGTAAATCCGCGGCGGACGTGGTATGCTGAATATGTTAAGTCGAAGGAGGACGAAAATGATGACCTATTTCGAAGTGTTTGCGGACTCTTCCGCCAACCTCCCCGATAAAATCCGGGCGGAGCGGAACATCCATATAATTTCCTACTACTTCCACGTCGACGGGGAAGAGAAGCTGTGCTACAATGGAAACGGAAATTTCTCCGCCGACGCGAAGAAGTTCTATGAGGAGTTGCGCGGAGGTTTGGAGGCCAAGACCTCCCTCATCGTCGAACAGCGCTTCGTCGAGGCGATCGCCCCCACCCTCGCCGCGGGGAAGGACGCCGTACTCATTACGATCGCGTCGGGAATCAGCGGCACCTACGCGCAGGCCCTCCTTGCGAAGGAGACGCTCGAAAAGGAATACCCCGGGCGCAAAGTGTACGTTGCGGACAGTGCGAACGCATCGCTCGGCGAAGGGCTCCTTGTGCTGAAAGCCGCCGACCTTCGCGACATGGGCGAAAGCGCGGAGAGCGCCGCGGCGTGGCTCAAAGACAACACCTACCGCCTCAACAGCTACCTCACGGTGGACGATCTCCGCTATCTCCGCCGCGGAGGGCGCATTTCGACCGTTCTCGCCTTCGCGGGGACCCTCCTCAACATCAAGCCGCTCATCACGGCCGACGGCGGCACGAACGCCAAGCTCACCGTCTACGGCAAGGCGCACGGCAGAAAGAAGGCCCTTTCGGCGCTTGTGGAGGCGTTCGACGCGCACGTCCTTCATCCCGAAGAACAGACCGTCGCCGTCGCCCATGCCGACTGCGAGGAGGAGGCGAACGAAATGGCCGCCCTCCTCAAGGCACACGGAGCGCGCGACGTCATCGTCGAGTACTACGACCTGTGCTCGGGCTCGCATGCGGGCCCCGGGACGCTCGCCATCTTCTTCCTCGGGACAGACCGCCGCGCCGCCGAGAAGGTGAAGGCGCCCCACGCTAAGACCGTTCCAAGCAGAATTTAGTGCCGGATCCGATCCCCCTACCCACTTCGCGACCGCATCGGGGATCGGATGCGGCTCTCCTTCGAGAGCCGATATGAAAAGCGCCCCTGCAGACCTCTGCAGGGGCGTACTTTTTTGTTTTACTTTTTCTTTTTGGGCGTCGGCTTGACCCGTGTGGGCGCCGCAAGCCGCGGCTTGCCCATGGAGGATGCCAACCGCGGAAGCGTGTTGTACGAACCCGCGGGCTTCGTCGGCTTCTTCTTGTGCTTTGCGGGGGCCTTGTGCGCGGGCGCCGCAGCGGGAACGCCTTCCTCGGCGGAAGTTTCCTCGGCGGAAGTTTCCTCGGCGGGAGCTTCTTCGGCCTCTTCCGTAGGAGCCTCCTCTGCGGGAGCTTCTTCGGTCACTTCCTCGGCGGGAGTTTCCTCGGCGACCGCCGTCTCTTCGACGACTTCCTCCGCGGGAGCTTCCTCTTCGGCGGGAGTTTCCTCGGCGGACGCTTCCTCGACGACTTCCTCTGCGGGCGTCTCCTCGGCCACTGCGGCCTCCTCGACGGCCTCTTCCGCGGGTTGCTCTTCGGCCTCTTCGGGCTCCCCTTCCGCGACGATCACGACGGGAACGCTCTCTGCGGGCGCTTCCTCGGCCGTTTCTTCCTCGGCGGGAACTTCTTCGACGACTTCCTCTGCGGGCGTCTCCTCGGCCACTGCGGCCTCCTCGACGGCCTCCTCGGTAGGAGCTTCCTCGACGACC
>CANQQM010000051.1 GCA_947626005.1 uncultured Clostridia bacterium | reverse complement strand
CCCCCTTCCCCCGAGAGGGCGTTAAGGATGTGCCCGTACGTCCGCCCCTCCGCCGTGACCGTGCCGAAGTCGCCGACGAGCGCCACGGCGCATAAGAAGTAGGCGCGGCGGTCCTCCGCGTTCTCCATGTTCCGAAGGAGGAGGGCCTTATTTCCGCTCTTCCACCCCGCGGGGCCGAATTTTTCCGCATACCGCGCACTGTACACCCCGGGCGCGCCGCCGAGTGCCTCGACGCACAGCCCCGAGTCGTCGGCAAGGGCGGGAAGCCCCGTCGCCCGATAGACCGCGTTCGCCTTCAGAAGGGCGTTTTCGAGGAAGGTCTCCCCCGTCTCTTCGACGTCGGCGAAGAATCCCGCCTCCGCCTCGGAGAGAACGGTGTGCCCCGTGAGGATGGCGCGGATCTCCTCCAATTTGTGCGCGTTTGCCGTTGCGGCGACGAGTTTCATATCTCCTCCAAGGGGACAAACCCCCACTTGCCGAGGCTGAACAGCCCGCGGTCGAGAAGTTTGAGGTCGGGAATGACCGCAAGAGAGAGGAATACGAGGGTCATAAAGGGTTCGTAGCAGGGCTTCACCCCCATCGAACGCGCCTTTTCGGCGATCGCACCCGTACGGGAGATGACCTCCTCCGCGGGGGCCGAACTCATCAGCCCCGCGATGTCGAGCGGGAACACGTCCTCCTCCCCCTCACGGACAAGCGCCATGCCGCCGCCCGCCTCCTCGAGGAGGGCGACAACGCGCGCCATGGCCTCGTCGTCGTCGCCGAGGACGACAAGATTGTGGCTGTCGTGCGCGACCGAGATCCCGATCGCCCCGCCCGAGAATCCGTACCCCCGAACGAGCCCCAAGCCGAGGTTGCCCGTCGCGAAGTGGCGCTCCACGACGGCAAGTTTGTTGAGATCCGTCCCCTTGACGCTGAAGGGCCCGACGGGTGCGGGAACAAAGGCCTCCTCCGTTTGGAGGCCGTAGGGCTGCACTTCCATCACGCGGAATCTGCCGCCGTGGCCCTCGATCGCAAAGTCGGAGGCCGTCGGCCGCTTGATGCGCACCGTCCCCAAGGCGGCGGCGGGAAGATAGCGTTCGTCCCCCTTGAAGCAGGGCTTCCCGTTCTCCGCGACGAGCACGCCCCGCTTGAATACCGCCCGCACGTTGAAATTTTCGAGACCGTCGACGAGCACGAGGTCGGCGAAGTAACGGGGCGCGATCGCCCCCGCATCGGGAATTTTATAGCAGTCGGCGACGTTCACCGTCGCCGCGGCGATCGCATACTTCGCCTCGAGCCCGCTCTGAACGAGGCGGCGGAGGGCGTCGTCGAGGTGCCCTTTCGTTGCTAAATCTTTGGCGTTCTTGTCGTCCGAACAGAGGACAAAACGGCGGAAATTGTAGGCGTCGACGGCGTCCTTCGCATCGGCGATGTTGTTGACCGACGATCCGCAGCGGATCTGCACATACATCCCCCGCGCCACCTTTTCGCGGCACTCCGCCGCGGTGAGCGATTCGTGGTCGGTGAGGATCCCCGCCGCACGGTAGGCGCAGAGAGCTTCTCCGTGAAGACCGGGGGCATGGCCGTCGACGGGCTTCCCCGCCGCATGCGCCGCCTCGATCTTGCGGAGCCCCTCCCCGTCCCCCGAGAGGACGCCGGGGAAGTTCATCATCTCTCCGAGCCCGAAAAAGAGCCCGCGGGAGAGCTCGCGCTCCGTCTCCGCCCCGCCGATCGCCGCCCCGCTCGTCTCGAAGGGGGTCGCCGGCACGCAGGAGGGAAGCTGAAGATAGACGTCAATGGGAGGCTCCCCGCCGTTCAGCCGCGCAAAGGCCTCCTTCATGTATTCCGCCCCCTCCACGCCGCAGACGTTGACGATCTCATGCGGATCGGCGACGATGGCCGTCGTCCCGCGGGGGACCGCAAGAGAGGCAAACGCCTCGGGGGAGAGCATGGAACTCTCGACGTGGATATGCGCATCCATGAGCCCCGGGAGGAGGCACCCGCCCTTCCCGTCGTAGACGCGTTCGCCCTCGAAATTTTTCCCGATCGCGGCGATGCGCCCCGCCTTCACGGCGACCTCCCCCTCTTCGAGCATTCCCGTGAACACGTTGAAGATGCGGGCGTTTTTGATGACAAGATCTGCTTTCTCGCGCTTCATGGCGCAATCGATGAGATGTTTCATACCCCGATTATAGCACAAATGCCGCCCGCATGCAAGCGGGCGGCAGAAGGAAATCGAATTTCAAATTTACATTTATAGCGTATTGCTATATTGTTGTCTAAGTATATAGCAATAGGCTATAATTGTCAAGGAAAGAGGGTGGACGTTGAGAGGTTTCCCCCCACCACCGCCTACGGCGGAGCCTCCCCCCGAAGGAGGTAGGCCTAAAATGATGAAGATATTTCAAAAAAGATTGCGGGAAATGCGGCTTCTGTGCGGGCTGACACAGCGTGAAATGGCGGAAAAACTCGACATCTCCCAGCCCTCCTATATCCGTTATGAAAACGGCACGGCGGAGCCCTCTCTCGAAAAGCTCGTGAAGATCAGTGAGATCTTCGACGTCTCCGTCGATTATCTGGTCGGGAAATCGGAAGTTTAAGTCGGTCTTTCCGCAAAAGGAGCGGGGCAAGCTGCCCCGCTCCTTTTGCGGTTTCTTCTTATTTGATCCGCGCACGCATGCGCATCGAATTGAGGACGGCGAGGAGCATGACGCCGACGTCGCCGAGAACGGCCGCCCAGAGCGGGATCTGTCCGAAGAAGGAGAGCACCATGAGCGCCACCTTGATGGCGATCGACCCGACGATGTTCTCAAAGACGATCTTCTTGGTCTTTTTCGCCCCCCTTACGGCCTTTCCGAGGGCGCGGAGGTCATCGCCCGCAAGCACAAAGTCGCTTGCCTCGATCGCGGCGTCGCTTCCGAGCCCGCCCATGGCGACGGCGACGTCGCTCTCCGCCATGACGGGGGTATCGTTGATCCCGTCCCCCACATAGAGGAGGGCGCCGATCTTGCGCAGTTCTTCGGCGCGGCGGGGTTTCTCTTCGGGAAGAAGTCCCGCGGCGATCTCGTCGACGGGGAGGGCTTTGAGCGCTTCGCTTGCCCTCTCCACGGTGTCCCCCGTGAGGACGGCGATGTGCCCGAGACCCGCCTTTTTGAGACCCGCAAGCGCCTCTTTCGCCTCGGGGCGGACACGGTCGGCGATCAGGACATAGCCGAGCAGTTTCCCCTCCTCCGCGACGTAGACGACGAGCTCGGAGGTGGAAACGGGCTCTGCCGCGACGCCCTTTTCCTTCATGAGGCGGAGACTTCCGACGAGGACGCGCTTCCCCTCCACCACGGCGGAAAGGCCCATCCCCGCGATCTCCTCACATTCTTCCGCATGCGGGGAGGCGATCGTTTCGAACGCCTGTGCAAGGGGGTGCGAAGAGCTCTTCTCCGCCGCGGCGGCAATGAGAAGAACGCGCTCCCCGCCCACCGCCGAAGAAATGGAGAACTTCCCCTCGGTGAGGGTGCCCGTCTTGTCGAAGGCGGCGACTTTGACGCGGGCAAGGGCATCCAGCCCCACCGCCCCCTTCGCGAGGACGCCGCAGCGTGCAAGCGTTCCCACCCCCGAAAAATAGGTTAGGGGGACGGAAATAATGAGGGCGCAGGGGCAGGAGATGACGAGGAAGTTGAGGGCGCGGACGATCCACTTCCCGAACGGCTCCGCGGCGACAAGGGGCGGCAGGACGCCGACAATTACCGCGATAAGCACGACGACGGGGGTATAGATGCGGGCGAAGCGGGTGATGAATTTTTCGGGCTTCGCCTTCTTCGCCGAGGAATTTTCGACGAGTTCCAAAATCTTGGAAACGGCGCTCTCCGACGAGGGGCGTATGACCGTCGCCTTCACGGCGTTCCCCGCATTGACGCACCCCGCAAGCAGTTCGTCCCCCGCCGAGACCTCTTTAAGGTACGCCTCCCCCGTAAGGGAGCGGGTGTCGAGCGAAGTCTCCCCTTCCGCCAGTTTGCAGTCGACGGGGACCTTATCCCCCTTCCGAAGGAGGATGCAGTCGCCGACCTCGAGGGTATCGGG
>CANQQM010000050.1 GCA_947626005.1 uncultured Clostridia bacterium | reverse complement strand
TTCCGCAACGGCGCGTTCATCTACAAGGCCGGCATGACCCCTGAGGTCGTGGACGCCCCCTCCAGCCACCTGGATCTGCTGCCCACCCTGAGCAACCTCTTCGGCCTGGACTTCGACTCCCGGCTCTATATGGGCAGAGACGTGTTCTCCGACGCCGCAGAGGCCGCTCCCGCGGAGACTGTTCCCGCAGAGGTCCCTGCTCCCGCAGAGGAAGTCGCCCCGACGGAGGCCTCTTCGGGGCCCGTTCCCGCCAAGAAGAGGGAACGCAGACAGCGCATCTTCCGCATCGCGGCTTGCGCCGCCGCCCTTGCCCTCCTTGTCGGAGCGTTCGTCTACTACAACGCCTTCGACCGCTCTGCCCCGCCCGTCGACGCCGTGGGCGGGAATCAGACGGGGGAGGTCTGCTACGACTTCGAGCTTCCGCTCTATAACGGCGGCGGGACCTTCCGCCTCTCGGAGCACCGCGGGAAGATCGTTCTTATCAACTTTTGGGCGACATGGTGTGCGTCTTGCGTCACGGAGCTCCCCGAATTCGAACGTCTCAAAGAGGAGTATGCGGGGGAGGTGGAAGTCGTCGCCATCCACAGCGCCAACATCACCGAGGACGTGCAGAACTACCTCAATACGAAGAGCGACGTCTACGACGGGTCTCGGACGTGGAAGGATTGGCAGATCCTCTTTGCACAGGACGAGGGCACGGCGCTTCAAAGCGTGACGTACGACCTCCTCGGCGGAACGGGGTCCTATCCCATGACGCTCATCGTCGATAGGGAGGGCGTCATTCAATTGACGAGGAGCAATTCGGTCACCTACGATATGTTAAAACTCCGCATCGAGCTTCTTCTCGCCGCGGAATGATCTTTCAAAAACATAAAGAAAAACGCAGGGATGCCCCCTGCGTTTTGTCATATTGTGCGTTCAGTTTGCCCTTTCGAGGGTGACCTCGATCGCCCCGTCCTCGGGCCCGATCTTATAGCGCGTATCGTCGAAGGTGTAGCCCTCGGGAGGGTCGATGTGTACCTCGTACACGCCGCGCGCGATGTGAAATACCGCCACGCCGCTGTTTGCGGCAAGGGGAACGCAGATGCCGCTTCCGCCGCACAGCTGAACGACGACCGCCCCCGCAAAGGGCAGTCCGTCGGGCGTCACGACGGTCACGGAGTACTCGCCGTTCTCCTCGTCCTCCGACTTTTCGGTGAGGGTGATGGTCCCCGACGGCGCCTCCGCCGTGAGGGAGAGGGGGGTGTAGTTGTATTCGGAGAGGGGATCGTAGCCCGTCGACGCGGAGATGAGAGACGCCGTGTAGGCGCTTCCCTCGAGGTCGAAGCGAACGCGATATTCCGAATTGAGCTTTCCGTGTGCCGCAACGGTGCCGTCGGGCGCCGTCAGACGCACCTCGAGAAGGGAGAGGATGAGGGTGTCCTCGCATTCGACGGTCACGGTATAGGAATTCGTCCGGGGCGCGGGAGGGGTCGGGGAGTTGCATGCCGCAAAGGGAAGGCAGGAGGCGGCAAGGGCGGCCGCCGCCGCAAGGGTGCGCAAGAATTTCATTCGGATCTCCTTAAAAAGAGCGTTCTGTCCCTTTCAGTGTAGCCGATTTTCCCGCCGATGTCAACCGAAAGCCGCTCGGCGCATGAAATTTTCATAAAAAGAGCGCGGGATAGTTGAATTCGTCCGAAAAATCTGCTACAATACAGGAAAACGCCCATGGGGCTTGGAGGGAACATATGCCTTTTATCGACAGCAAGATCACCGTACCCGTCTCGGATGCGGAAAAGGAACAACTCAAAGCGGCGCTCGGGAGGGCGGTCTCCGTCCTGCACAAGACGGAAGGGTATCTCATGGTCGGGATCGCCGACGGGTACGACCTCTGGCTCGGCGGCCGTAAGCTCGAGAGGGGGGCGTACGTCGAGGTCAGTCTCTTCGGCAGCGCCTCTTCGTCCGATTACGACAGGATGACGGGGGAGATCTGCCGCATCCTCAAAGAGGTCTTGAATATCCCCTCGAACGCCGTCTATGTCACCTATCACGGGATCCGCGATTGGGGCTTTAACGGGTCGAATTTCTAAGGCGATGAAGCGCATTCTCATGATCGCAACGGGCGGGACGATCGCCTCGAAGAATACGGAAGCGGGGCTTGCGCCCGCCATTTCTTCGGGGGAGCTCCTCTCCTATGTGCCCGAGATCGCCAAGATCTGCGACGTGGAGACGGCCGAACCCTTCCACCTCGACAGCACGAACATCCGCGCCGAACATTGGCTGAAGATGTGCCGCATCGTCGAGGAGAGGTATGCGGAATTCGACGGCTTCGTCATCACCCACGGCACCGATACGATGGCTTACACCGCGGCGGCGCTTTCTTATCTTGTCCGCAACAACCGCAAGCCTATCGTCCTCACGGGGTCGCAGAAATCGGTCTACCTCCGCGATACCGACGCCCGAAAGAACCTCATAGACGCCTTCTCCTACTGCGCCGACGACGGAGCACAGGGGGTGCACGTCGTATTCGACGGGAACGTCATCCTCGGCACCCGCGCCAAAAAGACGCGCACAAGGAGCTACAACGCCTTCACGAGCATCGACTTCCCCGACGTCGCCGTCATGCGGGACGGGAAGCCCTTCTATTATCTTAAGGAGGAACTTCCCGCGGGGGAGCCCGTCTTTTCGCATGCGCTCGACGGCGGCGTGTTCGTCTTAAAGGTCATTCCGGGGCTGGATGCGGACATCTTCGACTACCTCGACAGGAAGTGCAAGGCGCTCGTCGTCGAATCGTTCGGCTCGGGCGGGTTCCCCGACTACGGCGACGGAGCCCTCCTCGATCGGCTCAAACACTTCCTCTCCCTCGGGAGAACGGTCGTTTTCACCACACAGGTGGAGCGGGAGGGGAGCGCACTCGACCGGTATGAGGTCGGGCGGCGGCTCAAGGGGCTCGGAAGGGTGCTCGAAGCGCGTTCGATGACGCTCGAAGCGACGGTCACGAAGCTCATGTGGCTCCTCTCCTTTGCGGAGGGCGACGAGATCGAACGTCTCTTCTATACCCCCGTCCGCAGCGATATCCTGTAGGCCGCTCGGGAGCGCATGGAGCTTAAATATATGGACGAAAGACCGCAAACCGTCTCCCTTCTCGGAGATTCCATTTCGACGTACGAGGGCTACGCGCCCTTCGGGTATGCGGTCTACTATACGGGAGACCGCCTCTTCGACAACGACCTGAATAGCGTGCACGACACTTGGTGGATGCGGGTGATCGACGAATTGGACGCAACCCTCCTTGTCAACGCCTCCTTTTCGGGAAGTACCGTTTCGGGGATGTTCTTCCCCGCCGCCTGCACAAAAGAACGCTGCACGGCTCTTTCGGAGGGGGGAGCTTCCGACCTCGTCCTCATCTATATGGGCACAAACGATCGTGGACGCAAAATCCCGCTCGGAAAGAAGGGGACGGGGAGGACGGATGAATTTTTCGGGGCGTATCGCCGCATGCTGCGGGAGGTCCGAACAAACTGCCCTCGGGCGAAGATCGTCTGTGCGACGTTGCCGTCGGCTTATTTGAGAGGACACAGAGAGGTCGTTTCGAGGGACGATCCGCGCTACAACGAGGCGATCGCGGCGGTGGCGGAGGAGGAAGGGTGCATTCTCGCCGACCTCGCCGCCTTCGAAGAGCCGTATGAAACGCTCGACCTCCTGCACCCGACCAAGGAAGGCCACGCCCTCCTTGCCGATCTCTTCCTCCGCGCCCTCGGGCTGCGATAGGGGAGGGGTGAGGGAAGGGGGAACTGTTCCCCGAAACTGAAACATTCGCTACGGCGGGGAGGTTTTGACCTCTTTCACATCGCCTTGAGGGCAGCGATAGGGGAGGGGGAAGGGAACAGGCCTCCCGCAACTTACACTCTTCCCCTGCGCAGAGAGGACCCTTGACCTTCTCTACACCGCCGTGAGAGCAGCGATAGGGGAAGGGGAGGGGGGACTGTTTCCCGTAACTTACACTTCCCCTGCGCAGAGAGGACCCTTGACCTCTTCCTCACCGTCATGAGAGCAGAGAGGATCGGCGCCTTCGTCCTCTTTTTCGAAAAAAATTTCGTTTCGTCCCTAAAATCACTTGATAATTCTTTTGTTTTTTGATACAATATGTAATCGTTAAAGCATTGGGGTGTCGCCAAGCGGTAAGGCAACGGACTCTGACTCCGTCATTCGTTGGTTCGAATCCAGCTACCCCAGCC
>CANQQM010000049.1 GCA_947626005.1 uncultured Clostridia bacterium | reverse complement strand
CCGCCGACATGATCGGCATCATCGAGAGCCTCAACCGAAAGGAATTTGCGCGCAACTTCCGTCCGTTTGCCGACCTCTCCTTTGCGGAGAGCTTCCTCGAGCCCTACCTCGAGGGGGAATTCAAGGACCTCCCCAAGCCCTTTGCGGCATGGGCGACGGACAGCGAAACGAACGAGGGGGTGCTTTTACAAAGCGGCAAGATCGCAAAGGCGCTCACGGCGTCGGCGGCGATCCCGCCCTTCTTCCGTGCGGTGGAAGTGGACGGAAGAAAGCTCTACGACGGCGCATATACCAACCCCATTCCCGCAGATGTGTGCAGATCGCTCGGCGCCGACGTCGTCGTCGGAATCGACCTTTCCGCCTTTGTTCGGCCCGAAGAGGAGAAGGGGCGCATTTCGCGGCTCATCGGCTCTGCGATCAACGCCTTCGTCCCCGTCAAGACGGCGGAGGACGCCAAGTCCCGCGGGTACGGGGCGGCGGACGTCATGCTCCGCCCCAACCTCTACGATTATTCGGCGACGGACGTCTCCCGTGCGGGGATGGACGCCATGTACGAGATCGGCTACGAAGAGGCCAAGGCGCACATCGAGGAGATCGAAAATGCCATCCGACTGGCGGGAAAGAAGAAGAAAAAGTAGAATTCTCCGCGCGGTGAAGTTTTCGGTCGCAGCGGTCGTCATTGCCGTCGCGGCCGTCCTCATCTACTGCGTCCCTCCGTCGGACTTTGTGCCGAAAACGGAAGTCGCGGCGCGGGAGGAGGGGGAGCTTCGCCTGCACTTTCTCAACGTCGGACAGGGCGACGGCTGCATCGTCGAATTCCCCGACGGGGCGTGCCTCATGATCGACGCGGGCGACGGCGATTTTTCGAATACGAATACCGTCCTCGGCTATCTTAAAGGCCTTGCGCCGACTTCTCTCACACTCCTTGCGACCCACGGCGACATCGACCACTACGGAGGCCTTGCCGCCGTGTACGATTCTTTCGGCGCCGAGAAGATGTATCTTCCCCCCAAGGGCGGCACGAAACCCGCCTACGAAGAACTTGTGGAACGCGCCGAAAAGTGCGGCTTCGAGTTTCTTAAGGAGGGGACGGTGCTTAAAAACGAGGCGTCGGGGGCGTACCTTGTGTGCATTTCCGTCCTCCCCGAAGGGGACGACAACAACGGTTCCGCCGTCCTCTATTTAAGCTATAAAAACTTCCGCGCCCTCTTTTCGGCGGACATCGGCGAATCGCGGGAGAGGGCGCTCGCGGCGCGCTACCGTGCCGATTCTTCCGCCTTCGGCGAAGAGGGCTTTCCCGTCTGCCTCGACGGGATCGACCTCTTGAAAGTCGCCCACCACGGTTCGGCGACAAGCAGCAGCGAGGCATGGGTAAACCTTCTCCGTCCCAAGACGGCCGTCATCTCTTCGGGGAGGGGAAACCGCTACGCTCATCCCGCCTCCGAGGCCGTAAGTCGGCTCGAAGAGGCGGAGATCTACCGCACGGACGAACTCGGAAATATCGTCGTGTCCGTGCGGGAGGGAACATTTTCCGTACAGACGGAAACGGAGTAAGTTATGCGCATCACGACCGCGGGCGAATCGCACGGAAAGGGGCTGTTCGCCGTCATAGAAGGATTTCCCGCAGGGCTCGAAGTCGATCTTGAAGCGATCGACGCCGCTCTTTCGCGCCGCCAAGGCGGGTACGGAAGAGGAGCGCGGCAACAAATCGAACGCGACCGCGTCGAAGTCCTCTCCGGTGTCCGCGGCAGGGTGACGACGGGGAGCCCCATTCTTCTCGCCGTCTATAACCGCGACTACGAAAATTGGAAGGAGGCGATGTCCCCCGAGGAAGGGGAATGTTCCCTCCGCCGCGTCCCTTGCCCCCGCCCCGGGCACGCCGACTTTGCGGGGACGAGGAAGTTCGAAACTTCGGATGCGCGAAACATCCTCGAGCGCGCCTCCGCCCGTACGACCGCAGCCCGCGTCGCGGCGGGGGAGGTCTGCCGTCAGCTCCTCTCTTTCCTCGGCGTCGAGATGAAGAGTTTTGTAAAACAGGTGGGGACGGTATGCGATTTTCGCGAATATTCCTTCGAAGAGATCGCCCCCGACCCGCTTCTTTCTATGGCGGACGAAGCGCTCTCCGCCCGCGCCAAAGCAGAGATCGACGAGGCAATTTCCTCGGGCGATACCCTCGGCGGCGTCGTCGAAGTGCGCGTTTTCGGCCTCAAAGCGGGCTTCGGGAGCTGTATGACGGACGGCGAAAAGCTCGACGCCCGCCTCGCCGCCTCCCTCATGAGCATTCAGGCGGTGAAGGGGGTGGAGGTCGGCATCGGCTTTCGGGCGGCTTCCCTCCGCGGGAGCGCCGTTCACGACCCCATTCTTATAAAAGAGGGCAAATTTGTCCGCGCTTCCAACCGTGCGGGCGGCATCGAGGGGGGCATGTCGAACGGGGAGGAGATCGTCCTCCGCGCCGCCATGAAGCCCATCCCCACTCTGCGGGAAGGCCTTCCGAGCGTCGACCTCGACACCTTGGAAGAAAGCGCTTCCTCCCACGAAAGGAGCGACGGCTGTGCCGTCTCCGCGCTCTCCGTCGTCGCTCTCTCGGCGGTCGCGGAAGTCGTTGCCTCCGCCGTCCTCGAGCGGCTCGGCGGCGACACCGTCGGGCAGATCAAGTCCCGTTACGAGGCCCTTCTATGAGAAACCCTGCGCTCCGCGTTCAAAAGCGGGAGGAGACGGAAATTTACTGTCCCTGCCGTGCGATCATTCGCCTCCGTCATCGGCTCTTCGGGCGGAAGGGGATTCTTTTCACCGACGAGACCGTCCTCTCCCTCTATTCCGAGAAGCTCCGCTCCCTCGGCTTCCCCGTTTTTGCGATGAAAGCGGGGGAGGAATATAAGACGAAAGAGACCCTTTTTTCCCTCCTTCAGGCGATGGCGGAAGGGGAGATAGGGCGGGACGGCGTGCTCGTTGCCGTGGGCGGCGGCACCGTCACCGACGTCGGAGGACTTGCGGCGGCGCTCTACATGCGGGGCGTCGAATGCATCTACGTCCCGACGACCGTCCTCTGCGCCGTCGACGCCGCGATCGGGGGAAAGACGGCCGTGGACTTTTGCGGCGTCAAGAACCTCGTCGGCGCCTTTCGTCAGCCCGAAGCGGTGTACATCGACCCCGCCTTCTTCCTGACCCTCCCTCCCCGCGAACTCACAAGCGGAGCGGGGGAGATCGTAAAGCACGCCGCCTTAAGCGGCGAACTCTTCGACCTCATTCGGGGGCAGGAGGAAAAGCTCAAAACCCCCGCCTTTCTTGCCTCCGTTCTTCCGCAAAACATCGCCGTCAAGGCGTCGTTTGTAAAAAGGGACCCCTTCGAGACGGAGGGCCTCCGCGCGGCGCTCAACCTCGGCCACACGACGGGCCACGCCCTCGAACTCGGCGAAGGGCTCTCCCACGGGGAGGGGGTGCTTGTCGGCATCGCCTACGAGGCCGAACTCGCCCGAAGATTTTTGAAGGCGGACGAAGCCTACCTCGACGAACTTCTCGAAATGGTAAAAAAGGTGCTCGGCGGCCCCGTCGGAGAGTACGACCCTTCCCTTTACGTCCCCCGCACCCGCCTCGACAAGAAGAACCGCGGCGGGCAGATCGTTCTAACCGTCCCCACGGGGAAGGGGGAGACGGCGCCCCTTGCCCTCTCACAGGAAACCTATCGATCGGCCCTCCGCGACATCCGCGAAGGGTTCGCCGAAAAGGAGGGAACATGCTGAAACTTGCCCTTATCGGAAGGGACGTCTCCGCCTCCCTAAGCCCCAAAATGCACGCCTTCGTGCTCGGAAAATTCGGGGTGAAGTGCGGCTACACCCTTGTCTCGGTGCCCCCGGCGGAATTCCCCGACAAGGCGAAGAAGCTCTTCACGGGCTTCGACGCCTTCAACGTGACCGTTCCCTTCAAGACGCAGATCGTCCCGCTCCTCAAAGAGCTCAAAGGGGAGGCGCGCCTTCTCGGGGCGGTGAATACCGTCCTCTCCCGCGGGAGAGTGGGCTATAATACCGACGGCGCGGGATTCTCCCTCATGCTCCAAGGGGCGGGGATCGAATTGAAGGGAAAGACGGCGCTTGTCCTCGGTGCGGGCGGCGCGGGGAGAAGCTGTATCCGCGTGCTCCTCGAGGGCGGCGCGGAGGTCTTTGCCTACGACCGAAACGAGGAACGGCTCTTTGCGGCCTACCGTCTCCTCGGCGGCATGAGCCCGCTCACCGAGATCCCGCTTGCGCCGTACGACCTCATCGTCAACTGTACGGGGGTCGGCATGCACGAAACGGTGGGGAAAACCCCCGTCGTCGCCCTCTTCGGCGGGAGCGCGGAACCGGTCGGAGAGCAGCTTCTCCGCCGCTCGGGGACGGCGGTCGACCTCATCTACGAGCCCAAGGAGTCGGAATTCCTCCGCCGTGCGCGGGAACTCAAAAAGCCGACGCTCTCGGGGGAGGCCATGCTCTTTTATCAGGCGTACTACGCCGATTGCATCTTTACGGGGCGGGACCCGTCTCCTTCGGAGGCGAGTGCGCTCTACCGTCAATACGCGGAGGGATAACATGAAATTTTTGGTGGTAAACGGCGTCAACCTTGCCCGCACGGGAATGCGGGAGACGGCGCTCTACGGAAGGAGCACCCTTTCCGAGATCGAAGGGGAGATCGCGGCGTTTGCGAAGGCGAAAGGGCACGCCGTCGACTTCTTCCAAAGCGACCTCGAGGGGGAACTCTGCTCGAAGATCAATTGTGCCGAGGGCTACGACGGCATTGTTCTCAACGCGGGGGCGTATTCCCACTATTCCTACGCCCTCCGCGACGCGATCGCGGCGACAAGTATCCCCGTCGTCGAAGTGCACATGACGAATGTACACGCGCGGGAGGAATTCCGCCGCCGCTCCGTCCTCACCGAAGTGTGTAAGGGGGAGATCCTCGGCTTCGGGAAGGCGGTCTATCTGCTTGCATTGGAGAGTTTTTGGCTATGAATATTATTCTCAGCGGAATGATGGGCGTGGGCAAGACGAGCGTCGCCATCAAGATCGCCGAACGCACACGCTTCAGATGGTACGACACCGACATCATGATCAGCGAACGCCACGGGAAGATCTCCGACCTCTTCGAATACTACGGGGAGGAACACTTCCGCGCCCTCGAAACAGACATCGTGCGCGAACTCTCGGGGAGGGACGACCTCGTCATCTCGACGGGCGGCGGCTTGGTCCTCCGCCGTGAGAACAGCGAACTTCTGCGCCAAAACGGCAAGATCGTCTTTCTCCGCGCGACCTTCGAGACCCTCCTCACCCGCGTCCGCGCCGACGAATCCCGCCCTCTTCTCAAGGATGCGGGGCGGATGGCGGAAAACCTCGGCCTCCTTCTTGCCGAGCGCACGCCCATCTACGAGGCGAACGCCGACCTCATCGTCGATACCGACGGAAAGACGGTCGAGGAAGTCGCCGCGGAAGTCTTAAGCGGGCTCGGAGAACCGCTGTGAAGCGGGCGCTCGTCACGGGCGGGACCCGCGGGATCGGCCTTGCGACGGTCCGCGCCCTCATAGAGCGGGGCTACCTCGTCACGGCGACCTATCTTCGCGACGAAGAGGAAGCCTCCCGCGCAAGGGCGCTTGTTCCAAGCGCCGCCTTCGTGCGCTCCGACGCCTCCTCGGAGGAGGAAGTAAAAAAGCTCTTCTTTGGAATTCCCCGCCTCGACGTCCTCGTCCTCAATGCGGGCACGGAGAGCTTTTCGCAAATTCAGGACGTCACCGAAGAGGAATACGCCCGTGTCATGGACGCCAACGTCAAGGGCGCCGTCCTCACCGCCAAGCACGCCGTGCCGCGGATGCTCGGCGGCGGCGCGATCGTCACCGTCTCCTCCGTCTGGGGGGAGCGCGGCGGGAGCTGCGAGAGCGTCTATTCCGCCTCCAAAGGGGCGATCCTTGCCTTCACGAAGGCGCTTTCGAAGGAACTTGCGCCGACAGTCACCGTCAACTGCGTCTCCCCGGGGGTCATCGACACCCGCATGAACGCCCGACTTTCGAATAAGGAGCGGGCGGCGCTTGAAGAGGAAATTCCGCTCGGCCGCTTCGGCACGCCCGAGGAAGTCGCCTCGGCGATCGTGTTCCTTGCGGAGCACCCCTACATCACGGGGCAGATCCTCGGCGTCAACGGCGGCTTCTCGGTATAAAAGGAAAGAAAACCATGTTTTTCGAAATCGGAGAAAATTGCCTTCTTGCGCGGAGCGGCAACGAACGCATCCGCATCGAGGGTTGGGGCGAAAACGCCCTCCGCGTCCGCGCGACGCAAAACGAAAAATTTTCGGAAGGGGAAAAGGCGCTTGAAAAGGCGCCTTTCTCGGCGGCAAAGGCCAAAATTCTGGAGAACGGCGCGGAGATCGTCCACGGCAACCTCCGCTGCTTCGTGCATCAAAACGGGTGGATGGCGTTTTTCCGCGGCGAGACCTTACTTCTCAAGGAATATTACCGCGACTTTTCGGGGGCGAACGCGCACAGCCCCAGTCTCAAACTCCGTGCAAGGGAATACGAGCCGCACGGGAGCGACTACCGCATCACCCTCCGCTTCGAGGCGCAGGAGGAAAAGCTCTTCGGCATGGGGCAGTACCAACAGCCCGAGTGAGACTTAAAAGGCTGTATTCTCGAGCTTGCCCAGCGCAATTCGCAGATCAGCATTCCCTTCGCCCTCTCTTCCCGCGGGTACGGCTTCCTCCTCAACCATGCGGGCGTGGGGAAGGCGGTCTTTGGGAAGAACTTCACCGAGTGGCGGGAGGAAGCGTCGGACGAGATCGATTACTGGGTGGTCGCGGGCAGCCCGAAGGAGATCCTCTTCTCCTACACTTCGGTCACGGGCCGCGCCCCCGAATTCCCCGAGAGCATGCTCGGGCTCTGGCAGAGCAAGCTGCGCTACCGCACACAGGAGGAAGTCCTCTCCGTCGCGCGGGAGTATCGAAGGAGGGGGATCCCGCTCGACGTCATCGTCATCGACTTCTTCCACTGGATCCGCCAAGGGGATTGGGCGTTCGACCCTGCCTACTTCCCCGACCCCGCCGCCATGACGCGGGAACTCCGCGAAATGGGCATAAGGTGCATGGTCTCCGTCTGGCCGACGGTCGACCGCAAGAGCGTCAACTACCCCGCGATGAAGGAGAGGGGACTTCTCGTCCGCACAGAACGCGGCTCCGAGCAGTGCTTCGACTTTCAGGGCGACACCGTCATCTACGACGCGACTTCTCCCGAGGCGCGCGATTATCTTTGGTCGTGCATCGAGAAAAATTACTACGAAAAGGGGATCGACTGCTTTTGGCTCGACGAGGCGGAGCCCGAATTTTCCGCCTACGACTTCGATCACTTCCGCTATGCGGCGGGTCCCGCGCTCAAGACGGGCAACCTCTTTCCCCGGGAACACGCCAAGGGCTTCTACGAGCACATGAAGGCGGCGGGAGGGAAGGAGATCGCAAGCCTTGTCCGCTGTGCATGGGCGGGAAGCCAAAAGTACGCCGCGGTCGTCTGGTCGGGGGACATCTGCTCCAACTTCGAAGCCCTTCGCGATCAGCTTGCGGCGGGGCTCAACATCGGCATCGCGGGGATCCCGTGGTGGACGACGGACACGGGCGGTTTCTTCGG
>CANQQM010000048.1 GCA_947626005.1 uncultured Clostridia bacterium | reverse complement strand
AAGCGTCTTTCCGACTTGGAAGAACAGAAAAAGACTTTGGAACTTGAACTTATTCAAGAGCAAATAAAAAAGCCCTTCCTTACGAAAGAGCAGATTTTGTACGGGATAACAAGGTTCCGAACGCTCGATCTGAATACCCAAGAAGGCAGGCAGCGGCTGATAGATACGTTTGTGAACGCAATTTACCTCTACGACGATTATGCTCTCATCACTTGCAACTACAAGGACGGAACAATTCGGATCTCATTAGAGGAAATCGAGCGTTCGGATTTGTTATCAAATGGTGCACCCGGCGGGGATCGAACCCACAACCTTCAGCGTCGGAGGCTGACACGCTATCCAATTGCGCTACGAGTGCATATGGTGTATGTAATTTGAGTGGTGCACTGGGTTTTAGTGTCTGTTTCGGCGGCAGGGACCGCCGAAACCCCGGAGCGGGTGCCACCGCTCCTGTCGCGCGCCACTCACAGCGCACCGCGCTGTTGAGTAAGAATCGGCGCGCTCCACCCACGGAGACGCTAAGGGGAGGGGACCCGCCCTTTTTCTCTTGCCCCTCTAAAGGATACGCCGAGAAGGGGGCGCCCCCTTCGATTCTTTCAAGCAGAGAACATTATAGCATACTCTGCGCAAAAATGCTTGCGTTTTTTCGGGGATTCCGAAAAATTCCGCGAAAAAATTTCAAAAAAGCGGACCGCGCTTTGGGCGCGGTCCGCCGCCGTTACTGCCAGTCGCAGACATTCACCCATTTTGCGAGGAATTCCTGCTCTTCGGGCTTCTTCTTGACCGATTGCGACGCCGCGACGATGGGCAGAATGCGCTGAACGTACTGAATCGCCGTATCCGTCTTGCTGCAATAGAGGCGGAGGTACTTTTCCGCCATCTCATCTCTGCCCTGCAGCTTCATGATGAGGTAGGTCCTTGCGGCGTCGGCGGAGCCGTTGCCCTGCGTGGCGTGCGACCAGTCGATGATGTACGGCGTGCCGTCCTTTGCGATGATGACGTTGCTCGGCTGGAAATCCCCGTGGCAGAGTTTTTTGTGGCGGGGAAGTCCGTCGAGGCGGACGTGGAGGTCGTACCGCACCGTCGCGGGGAACGAACTCGCCGAGATCTTCGCATGCATCTTGTCGCGGAGATGCCCGAGAAGGGGCACCTTCTCCTTGCTCATGCGGATCTGCAGATCGACGAAGTACGAAAGATATTCATCCCGCTTTTCGGGATATTTTTCCATGAGCTCCTCGAGCGTTTCCCCCTCGATATATTCCCAGATGAGCGACCATTGCCCGTCGATGACGGAGACGCCGAGGACCTTGGGGATGTTGAGGGAGGTCTCCTCGACCCGCGCCTGATTGAGCGCCTCGTTGAGGATCCCCGCCTTCGAGTAGGTGCTGTCGAACGACTTGATGAGCCGATCGCCGTCGCGGTACAGTTTCTTTCCCGCACTGGTATGAATGAGTTCCATTTCTCCCTCCTTATCGTGCGGGCGGAGCCCGCAGACCTTTCCGAGCAATATTATACCCCAAACGCGGCGGCAAGTAAAGACCCTTCCGAAAATTTTTTCGAAAAAAACGGAGAAGCCGCGCTTCCCCGCCCCAAAAGCCCCCTCCGCCGAGGGAGGAGGTCACTTTTCGTATCGGATAATGTCCTCCACGCGGCAGTCCAGGATCTTACAAAAATCGTCGATCTTGGCTGTGCTGATGCCGTTTCCCTTCTTCATGCGGTCGATCGTCGCGCTGCTGATGTTGTATTGACGGATGAGCACATACGTCGTAATGCCTTTTCTTTTCAGCGTTTGCCAAAACGGAGCATAGCTTATCATAATTTTATTATAAAAGCATGCTATTTTCTTGACAATACTCATAAAAATGACTATAATGTGGGAAAATCGTTTCGGGAGGGATAAGGGTATGAAAAAAAGAATAATTTACGGGGTCGCTTCGGCGGCGCTTACGGCGGTGATGTGTGTTGCGGCCGCAGGTTGCGGCGCGGCAAGCATCAAGGGGAGCAAGGTCTCCAAAAAAGAGTGGGACGATGCCCTCGATTATTTTGATGAAGATGACGCGGTGTACACGATCACATGCAACGCGGTCGAGACAGAGGAGGCAAAGTGCGAGTATCTCGACGAGATACTCTCGGGTTCACACGCGGAAACGTTTCAAATCAAGGCGATCAAAAACGAAGCGAAGGAATATATCAAGACGACCGAAAAGACGAAGCTTTCGGGCGATATGAAGAAGATCGCCGCCGCCATGGACAAGGAGATCGTAGAGTACGACGAGACAACGGAGCGTTACGCCGAATACAGCGACGGGAAATACACGACCTATTCATGGGGCGGCGGAGAGGATGGGAAGTGGCAGACGGGTACGTCAAATTACTTTATTAACCTCAGAGATGTTACGTGGGAAATCTATTTCGACTACGACTACAATCAGTACGAGTACAGTCCCTCCCTCAAGGGTTACATTCCGAAGAATGCTTTGGAAGAAGAGGAAATGTATGTTGTGAAATTCAACGGAAAAGGACAGCTTATCGGCATTTATTACGATTATATGTACAGTGAAGGGTCGGGGAACAAGATAAACAAAACAAGCGTCGTTATGAGCGTTGACATAAAATACAGTGCCAAAAAGATCACGCTTCCGGCGGTCGGTTGAGCGAATATCCGCACCATGGTGCACCAAAAAAGAGAAGCGGGGCGCTTCTCTTTACCATGGTCGTCATACCCCGTGTCGAGGATCCCGTTGACATATCCGTACACATACCCCGTGGAGCAATTGAAATTGCCGAGCATTTTTTCGTAACTGATATATTGCGACGAATGGTTGCTGATGTATGCGTGGGCAAAGAAATCGGTGATATAGACGCCGTACTCTTTCTGCTCTTCCGCAAGCGCAAGAAATTTGAGCTTCCCGAACTTCTTTTCGAGAAAACTCTCTTCGGTGATGACAAGCCCCGCCGTTTCCGTAATGCCGTAAGGATGCTTTTGCGGCGCAGCCCTATTCTGATTGACGGCGACCTTCGAGGAGGTGTTTTGCAGCGAATAATTGATCACAGGGTATGCCTTTCCCTCATAGCCCGCGTCGTAGAACTTCCGGAGGTCGTTGTCCTCGACGTTTACAAGGCGGCTCGCGTCCAAAGAATCGTAGGTGTCGTTCGTATCCTTTATAAAGGAATCGCAGCTTAGGTTGCGCTTTGCCATTTCGCTTGCGACGACCTCGCCGCCGTTGAAATTCATGATGAGCTGAGAGAGCCCCAAAACGACCAAGATCGCCGCAAAAACAACACCGTATACCGCCGTTTTTATCCAACTCCGCCGCGCAAACCGCTCGGAGAGCTTGGCCGTGTGCTTGAATTTGAGATGCTTTTTCTCGAGGGGGAGGGGCACTTTGGGGGCGGGGAGGGGTGCCGTTTGGGGGAGGAAACGGTCGACGTCCTGCCGTACGTCCTTCACATACCCGCCCCGTATGGCCGCCGCGATTTCGCCGATGTTCTCGTCCGTGAACCGCTCCCCCGCGGGGATGACGAGAATATCGCTTTCGACATGAAGGCGGGCGTCGAAATTCTCGTTTCGGCGCACATGGTGCAGGATTTTCCCGTCCAAGAGCTCGAGGATCTCGTCCGCGTAGCGCTCCGCATCCGAGAGGTTATGGGAGACGATGACGACGAGCTTCTCTTCGGAGAGTTCTTTGAGGAGGTCGAGGATCTGCCCCGTCGTCTTGCTGTCGAGGTTCCCCGTCGGCTCGTCCGCAAGGAGGACGGTAGGGTCTTTTAAGAGGGCGCGGGCGATCGCCACCCGCTGTTTCTGCCCGCCCGAGAGCTCCTTCGGGTAGCGGGCTTCGAAGCTCGAAAGGTCGGTATTTTCGAGGGCTCTTTTGACCTTCTCCTTCTCCTCCTCCCCCTGAAGTTCGAGGGCAAGGGCGACGTTTTCGAAGACGGTGAGGTCGTCGATGAGGTGGAAATCCTGAAAGATGAACCCCACCGTCGAGTTTCGGTAGGCGACCTGTTCCCCGAGCCCGAACGCTTCGATGTGTCTGCCGTTTTCGAGAATTTCGCCCGAGGTGACGGTGTCGAGCCCGCCGAGAAGGGATAAAAGGGTCGTTTTCCCGCTTCCGCTCTTTCCGATGACAAAAACAAAGCCCTTATCGGGCAATGTAAAACCGATGCGGTCGAGCGCCGTGCACGTCCCGCTCTTCCGGCTCTTATATATTTTTGTGAGTTCCTTGACTTCAATCATCGTTTTCTTGCAGAAGGGCGGTCTTTAAGCAGCCGATCTTCTTGTCGAGCGCCGCAAGCGTCCTGCCGTCCTCGGTGGAGGAGAGCTTCTCGTTGGAGCGGACAAAGCGCTCGGAGACGTACAGCTTGTGCGAAAATACAAAGAAGAACACGAAGAGAACAAGGAGGACGGCGCCGAATGCGATCGTAAAGCCGAGGGGGAGCATGCTCTGCCGCCGCGTGATAAAGTAGGCGCTCACGCCGCAGCCGATCGCCGCGAGCACGATGGCTCCGAGCACCGCAAGAAAGCGGACGAGGTAGTAGTTTCGGTTGGCTTTGAACGCCCCCCGCCGCTTTTCGGTCGCCTCCTCAACGCGGGTGCGGACGGGCTTTGCCTCCGCCTCCGCTTCTTCAAGAGCCGTCTGCATCTCCCTTCCGAGGACGTCTAAAACGCTTGTTCGGACCTCTTCCGAAGCCGCCGCGAACTCCTCCGACGGCTCCTCCTCGAAGAAGCATTCGATGGAGGAATAGCCCCGCGTCCTCGCCTGCCACAAAAGTTTCCCCGCGGCCCCGTCCTCGTCCTCGTACAGCGCGGCCTGCGAGAGGGGACCTTCGGCCTCCTCGAATTTTTCGGCGGCAAGGAGCTCTCTTCCCAAAGAGAGCAGCTTTTCCCGCTCCTCTCTTGCCTTCTCCTTCGCCTTTTCGCGGCGCTCGAGCTCCTCCCGAAGTTGGGTCGGCGTGAGCCCGACGAGGTCCTCGTCGTACTCCTCGGGGAGGTCGAGGAGGGCTTCCGTCTCCTCCGCTTCCGCATCGGGGGCGAGTTCGTCCTCCGCGTCCGTCCCCCCGTTTTTGCGGGTGAGCTTGATTTTGCGCAATTCTTCGTCGTCGATGATCCTTTCTTCCATATCGGCTCCTAAGACTGAATTTCGTCCCCCAAGGGAACTTTGGGGACGCTTTTTGCGAGAATGGCCCTGTGCGGGCCGCGATAACGGCTCTTCGCCCATTCGGCGAGTTCGACTGTCTCGAAGAGGGCGAACGCCGCACTGCCCGACCCCGTCATGGCGACCCCGAGCGGGGAAAACGCCTTGAGGGAGAGGAGAGCGTCCTCCGCCGCGGGGCAAAGGGACTTCGCCGCGGGGTAGAGGTCGTTGCCGAAGAGCTTTGCGGCCCAAGGAAGGTTTCCCTCCGAAAGAAGGGAGAGGGCGCGCTCCGTCCTCTTCCCCCCCGAAAGACCGAGACCGTCGAAGGCGGAATAGCATGCCGCCGTCGAAACGCCCTCCTTCGGGCAGAGGAGGAGGAAGGGAAGGGGAAGAAAGGGGAGGGGATCGAAGCGCTCTCCCCGTCCGCGCATGCGGCAAAGCCCCCCCTCAAGGAGGTAGCCCGTGTCGCTTCCGAGGGAATTGGCAAGAGAAAGCAGGGCGCTCTTTTCTTCGATTTCGTACAACATCCCCATTCCTTTTATCACGGCGGCGGTATCGGCGGAGGAGCCGCCCATGCCCGCGCCCATCGGGATGTTCTTATATACGGTGATGTCCGCGCCCGTCGTGCGGAAGCGCTCCATGAAGCGTTCGGCGGCGCGGAGGGCAAGGTTTTCTTCGGGGGGAATGGCTTCGCTCCCGCAGCCGTGCATGACGATTTTTGCCGCCCCGTCCCTGCGTTTTTTGAGGATGACGCGGTCGGAGACGTCGATCGTCGTCACGAGCGAATCGAGAAGATGATACCCGTCGCGGGTGCCCAAAACGTCGAGCGTTAAATTGAGCTTGGCGTATGCGTTGAGTCGGACTGTATTCATCCCCTATATTGTAGCACGTTTTTTCGTGTTTTGCAACAAAAACGCGTCAAAAACCCAAACGCCCCATACGGCAAAAAAGAAGGGACCCTGTGCGCGTTTTTGCGGATCGGTCAGATGAAAAGATAGTGGAAATCGGCAAGGGCGGGCTGTTTTTTGAGAGGCTTTGCCTTCATCTTCATTCCGATCTCCGTTTTGATCTCCGTCTGGCTGTATTGATCTATGGTGTAGGCCCAATAGGATATCTGCCCCATCGTGACGCGGAGCACGCTCTCCGCCTTTTTGAAGGCATAATTTTTATTCAGATCGACGGTGACGGTAAAGTCGATCGTCCCCGTGTTGCTGCCCGCGATGATGAATCCGAAGAGGGCGTCGAAGAGGAAGGCCTCGGGATCTTCCGCCGCGTTTTGCACCGCCGTCTCGAAGTAGTCGGGGTCGCCGAAGAGATCGCTTACGGCGGGCGTTTCCCCGAAGGTCCCGGCAAGGTAGCCGAAAACCTCGTCGAGGCCTTTAAGCCCCGATGCGGAGAACAGTTCGCCGAGAGTGCAGTTCGGGTGCTCCTTATAGTACGCCGCGCCGCCCTTGAGCTTTTGAAAGACCGTCTTGAGGGCGCTTACCGCGTCGTATTCGATGCGATAGCCGCCTATTGTCCTTACGACCTTGCTGTCGGCGGAAAGCCCGAAGTCGCCGTACACGTTCGGGCCGCTTTCCGCGGGGCGGGCGTCGTCCGTAATCGTCAGAAGGCCGCGCCTACGGCATTCCTCGACGAGTGCGTCGTTGTCTCCCGGTTTTACGCCGATCTCCTCCCACTCGCCGTCGGCCGTCAGGACAGAGTTCCCGCGGAAGAAGGTGACCGCATACCGCGCCTCGTCCTCCCCGTCGACGGAGTTTACAAAGCAATCGCCGAAGAGGAGGCCGTTTTCTTCATAGGCGACAAGGTCGAGCGTCTGCTTTGCGGTCTCTTTGTTCTTGTCCGACCACTGCTTCTTGTCGTATTCGACGAGGCTCGTCGTCGTTTCCTTTACGGCATTCGTGTCGACGGAGACCTCGAAGGCGGAAAATTCGGCGGTTTGCAGGGCGGCAAGCACCTCCGCCTTCTCCTCTTCGCCGACCTCTCTCCCGCACCCCGCAAAGAGGGCAAGTCCGCCCGCGGCGATCGCCGCGGAGAGCACGATACAAGCAAGTTTTTTCATCCCATCCCCCCTCGTTCCCGTATTGCAACAAGAACCGTTCAAAACAAGTATAGCACGCTTTCCCGCCTTTTGCAAGAGAGGAGAACGATTTTCTCTCCGGAACGATTTTGCTTTACTTTTTCCCCGCCTTGCGCTATAATGAGGGCATGCCTTACGAAGTCATTCTCAAAAAAGGGGAAGAAAAGCGCATTTTGGCGGGACACCCTTGGGTGTACGCCAACGAGGTCGCCCGCATCGAGGGGAAGGACGCAAACGGCAGTCTCGCCACCGTCCGCTCCTTCGACGGAAGATTCCTCGGGAAGGGGTACATCAACCATGCGTCGAAGATCCTCGTCCGCATCTTCCTCTACGACGAAACGGAGGAGAGGGCGGCGATCCGTGAACGCATCGCCCGCGCAAACGCCCTCCGCCGCAACATGGGGTACGAAAATTCGTACCGCGCCGTGTTCGCCGAGGCCGATCTTCTCCCCGCGCTCATCGTCGACAAGTACGGCGATTACCTCTGCGTGCAGATCCTTTCGCTCGGGATGTACAAGCGGAAGAAGTTTTTGGTCGAGGCGCTCGTCGACGAATTTCATCCCCGCGGCATCTACGAACGCTCGGACGTCGCCGTCAGGAAGAAGGAGGGGCTCCCCGAGGAGACGGGCGTCCTGTACGGCGAAGTTCCCGACCTTGTGCCCATTACGGAGAACGGACTTTCGCTCGAGGTGGACCTCCGCCGCGGCCAAAAGACGGGGTATTTCCTCGATCAGAAGGAGAATCGCTTCGCCGTCCGCCGCTATGCGCACGGGGAGGTCCTCGACTGCTTCTCTAACGCGGGCGGGTTTGCGCTGAACGCCGCCCTTTCCGCCGAGCACGTGACGGCGCTCGACGCCTCTTCCTCCGCGCTCGAATGCGTCCGCCGCAACGCCGAGAGGAACGGAATCAGAAATATCGACACCGTGTGCGGGGATGCGTTCGCCCTTCTCCGCGATTATGTTGCGGAGGGGAGGAAGTTCGACCTCGTCGTGCTCGATCCGCCCGCCTTCTGCAAATCCGCCGCCGAAGCGGAGGACGCCGTGAAGGGGTACCTCGACATCAATCGCCTCGGGTGCAAGCTCGTGCGCTCGGGCGGGTTCCTCGTGAGCTGCTCCTGCACCCGCTTTATTTCGCCCGCCCTCTTCGAACGTACGTTGACCGAGGCGGCAAGGCGCGCGGGGCGGCGGGTCAAGTGCGTCGAAGTGCGCTCTCAGGCGCCCGACCACCCCGCCCTCCTCGGGGACGAGGAGACCCGCTATCTGAAATTTTTCGTTCTTCAGGTCGAGTAGGGCGCTTTTTGTTGACTTTTTCCGCCGCGTTTGTTAAAATAATCCTCGCGGAAAGGATGCGCCGCTGTGGCGGAATCGGCAGGCGAAGGGCTTAAAACCCTTTGCGTGAGGGGCACAACTGAATATATGCAAATTTTATGCGAGTATGGCGAAATCGGCAGACGCTCGTCGCCGTAAGCTCCGCCTTGAGCCCCTTCCCGCAAGCGAAAAGGGGCATGGGGGCTCCGCTACGGCTCCTCTTCCCAAAAAAATACTGCGTCTTTTTTTGGGAGCCCTGTCCCTTGCGTCACGGTGAGGACGGGCAAAACGAATACAAACTTCATAACACGCCGCTGTGGTGGAATTGGCAGACGCTCGTCGCCGTAAGCTCCGCCTTGAGCCCCTTTCCGCAAGCGAAAAGGGGCATGGGGGCTCCGCTACGGCTCCTCTTCCCAAAAAAAATACCGCGTCTTTTTTTGGGAGCCCTGTTATTTTTAAGTCCCTTGCTTTGGAACTCAAAACCATTCGGGAC
>CANQQM010000047.1 GCA_947626005.1 uncultured Clostridia bacterium | reverse complement strand
GCGGGAGAGAACGGCGTCGGCGTCTCCTCCGTCACGATCAACGAAGAGGGTTCCCTTATCATCACGCTTTCAAACGGAACGGAGCTCGACCTCGGACGGGTCGTCGGCCGCGACGGCGTAGACGGTAAAGACGGAATCAACGGTGTAGACGGGAAAGACGGCGAAAAGGGGGCAGACGGCGTCAGTGTAACGGGTGCACGGCTCGATGAGGAGGGCAATCTCGTCCTCGAGCTCTCCTCGGGGGAGACCCTCACCGTCGGGAACGTCACGGGCGCGAAGGGCGACAAAGGTGAGAAGGGCGAAAACGGAGAAAAAGGGGAGGACGGTGTCGGCGTTTCGCGGGTCGAACTCGATGAAGAGGGCAACCTCACCGTCGAACTCGACGACGGCAGACGCTTCGAACTCGGCTGTGTGCGCGGAAGAGACGGAATCGACGGCAAGGACGGGAAGGACGGGATCAACGGTGTAGACGGAAAAGACGGAAAGGACGGCCAAAACGGCGTCTCGATCGAAGGGGTGGAGACGAGGGACGGCAAGCTCGTCGTCAAGTATTCGGACGGAAGGGAGGAGAGCATCGAATTCCCGCGCTGTCCGCATGACTTCGAGGAAGAGGTACATGTAGAGGCCACCTGTGAGGGCATGGGGTATGTGAAGAAGGTGTGCACTCTATGCGGAGAGACGGAGTACGACTTCACGGAAGCCAAGGGCCATACATACGGCGAAGCGCAGACGGTCCTTCCAAGCACCTGTACAACGCCCGGCCTTGCGGTAAAGACGTGTAATACTTGCGGGGACACGTCCCTCGAGGCCCTCGAGCTCAAGCCCCATAGCTATGAGGAAGGGAAATGCACCGTATGTGGAGCGAAAGAGCCCACGCGGTATCGCGTTTCTCAAGAGAGCGGCACGGTGGAGGGTTCCTCCAATGCGGAGGGAGCAATCGAGATCCCCGCCGAGGTGGACGGCATAAAGGTCACGAAGATCGCCGAAAAGGCCTTCGAAAACAATACCGAGATCACCGAGGTCGTCATCGGGGAGGGCATCACCGAGATCGGGGCAGACGCCTTCAAAGGCTGTACCGCGTTACAGAGGGTAGTTCTTCCCTCCGGGATGAATTCCCTTGGAGATAGTGCTTTCATGGGCTGCGCTGTTCTTGCGGAGATCAACTTCCCGACGGGACTTCAAACGATCGGCGGCAATGCCTTCGAGGAATGTGCGCTACTTGTCCCCGACGGCCCGATTGAGGCGGAGGCGGTGGGAAGCTATGCTTTTCATAACTGCACAACGCTTGAATCCGTGACCCTGCCTTCGTGCAGGACCCTCGGCGAAGGGGCGTTCGACGGCTGTGCGGGTCTAAAGAGCGTTACCTTCGGGGAGGGCATCACCGAAATAAATGCGAACGTATTTGAGGGCTGCCCCGAACTTAACAAACTCATTCTGCCCTCGGGGGAATGGGAAACGGAGAATGAGTATGACGGTTGGACCTTTGCGGACGTCTCCGAACCCTCCGCCGCCGCAGACCTCGTTACGGGCGGCGTCTCCCTCCGCCGAAAGTTCTAAACAGCCCACCCATGGGCGTGCTTATAATAATCAGTAACGATTTCCGCCAAGTAGCTCTTTAGGAAGTAATATACACCTCCAAAAAGTTAGAACCTTTTGGAGGTGTATATGATTATCATTTCGGGCGAAGCGAAAGAGATAAGCATGCCGAAGAAAAAGTGGCAATCGAGAAAATCGTTTAAGAAAACGAGGGGGATACGGATGTCGTAGGATAGAGCGTTATAATAGAGTTGGTTTGTCAACTCACCAATGAGCTTTTCCGCACAACGGAAAGAATGCCGATGCGCGCAAGAGGGAATGTCGAAATAAAAAGCTACAAAGTCCGACCGGGATGTGCGGTCGGACTTCTTGGTATACATGCTCCCTTTTATCCCTTTACGCTGGTGCGGTATTCGCGGGGGGTGCAGCCCGCGTACTTTGCAAAGACGCACAGAAAGTGCGAAAGGGAGGAAAACCCGAGGCGGTACGCGATCTCCGAGGAGGAGAGCCCCTTGCGGACAAGCCGTTTCGCTTCGTCGATCCGCATCGAAAGATAGGTATCGTAGATGGTCCGCCCCGTCCTTTCCCGAAAGAAGGTGCAAAGGCGTGTCTTGCCGTAGTGGAGCTCCGCGCCGAGCATGTCGAGGGAGAAGGGCCCCGCAAGGTGCTCTTCGAGGTACTTCAGAATGGCCTTTTCGAGGTCGTCGGCGCTCTCGAATTCGGAAAAGAGGGGCCGCGGGGCGTTCTCGTTCTCCCTCCGAAGGAGGTAGACGAGAAGCAGCTCAAGCGTATTTTTAATTACCTGTTCGCCTCCGATCTCGTGGGAGGGCAGAAGCTCGAGGCGGTTGAGGTTCGGGTCGAAGTCGGGGATGCGGAAGGTGCGTTTCGCTTCCGCCATGACTGTTCTTATGAGCGGTCTGCGGTCTGCGGGGACTTCGAGGATACGGTCCTCGAAGAGGCGCATGCTCTCCGAGCGGCATTCGAAGGAAATGATGAAGATATTCGCGTCCTCCTCGGCGGCGACGTAGTGTGCGGCGTTGGGGCGGATGAACTCCGCATAGCCCTGACGGAGGCGGTCGCATTTTCCGTCCGTATAGACGAGCACGCTGCGCTTATCCGCATAGATGAGTTCCCAGAAGTCGTGTGCTTCCTCCTCGGCGCGGTAGCCCGCGACGAGCTCCTGATAGTGGACGGTCACGATGCGTTGGATATTGATTAGGTTTGTGATCTTGTACCGATAGAATCGCTTCATGCCTTGATTATAGCATATTTTGTTCGAAAAGAAAAACGGTTTAGAATCTTTCTTATAAAATTTTCGCGAAAGATTTTGATAAAACAGAGAACGATTTTCTCTTGCGCTTTTCCTCCGCCGCATTATAATGGAAGAAAGGAGGAAAAACGATGAAACGTCCTGTTCTCGATCGAAATTTTTATCCCATGGCGGACGCCCTCAAGGACTATGCCGCCGAGGTTTTGTCCCGCCCCGAAGCGGAACGCACCCGCGTGACCCTCGTCGTCGAACGGAGCGGGGGGTACAACTTTGTTTACGCCTACGATTCCCTCCGCGACGGCGTGGACGACGAGCGGAGCTACAAGATCGCCGAGCGGCTCGTAAAGACGGTGCTCTGGATCTGCGGCGGATTCCGCGTCGGCGTCGCGGGGAGCGACATGATCGCCTCCCGCCTAAAGGAGGACTACCGTGAGGGTGGGAAACGCGCCTTTGATGCGGACTTTATGAGCGGCGTCTACGAGCGTCCCTTCGAGGTCATCCGCCTCGAAACGAACACCGTTCCCCCCGAAAAGCGGGAATCCCTTCGGATCGGCGGCTTCACGTCGGGGTGCAGGATCGGCTTCGACGCGGGCGGGAGCGACCGCAAGGTCGCAGCCGTCGTCGACGGGAAGGTCGTCTACAGCGAAGAGGTCGTCTGGCACCCCAAGACGCAGCCCGACCCGCACTATCACTACAACGAGATCCTGACCGCCATGCGGACGGCGGCCTCCCACATGCCCCGCGTCGACTGCATCGGCGTCTCTTCGGCGGGGGTATATATTCAAAATCGCATCATGGTGGCCTCCCTCTTCCTTGCGGTCGACAAGAAGAAATACGGCGATTTCGTGAAGGATATGTATCTGAACGTCGCGAAGGAGATCGGCGCCCCCGTCGAAGTTGCGAACGACGGCGACGTCACGGCGCTTGCGGGGAGCATGGAACTCGGCGAAGGGCGTGTCCTCGGGATCGCGATGGGAACGAGCGAAGCGGTCGGCTATATCAATGCGGAAGGGGGTATCACGGGCTGGCTTTCCGAGCTTGCCTTTGCGCCCGTCGACTTTTCGGACAGCGCCATGCGCGACGAATGGAGCGGGGATATCGGCGTCGGATGCAAGTATTTTTCGCAGGATGGGGTCATAAAACTTGCGGAATACGGCGGCTATGTGTTCCCCGAAGGGCTGACCCCCGCGGAGAAACTCAAGATCGTCCAAGCCCTTGCGGAGGAAGGGGACGAACTCGCAACGAATGTGTTCCGCGACATCGGAATCTACCTCGCACACACCCTGCCCTACTATGCGAAATTCTATGACATCAAGCATGTATTGCTCCTCGGAAGGGTGATGAGCGGCAGAGGCGGGGACCTCGTCCTCTCCTCCTGCAAGGAGGCCCTCGGGGAGGAATATCCCGAGCTTGCGGAAATGCTCTCGACGCCCGACGGCTCGTCAAGGCGGGTCGGGCAGGCGATCGCCGCCGCGTCCCTACCGCGCGGAAACACGAAATAATAAGGAGACGGTATGAAAATAATACGTACGACCGACTACGAGGGGATGAGCGACGCGGCCTTTGCCGCCGTCAAGGAAGCCGTCCTCGCAGATCCAAAGGCAACGCTCGGGCTCGCGACGGGCTCGACCCCCCTCGGGCTCTATAAGCGCATGATCGCCGACCACGCCGCGGCGGGAACGAGTTATCGGGAAATCAAGACGGTCAATCTCGACGAATACGTCTCTCTTCCCGCAGACCATCCCCAAAGCTACGCCTATTTCATGCGCAAGAACCTCTTCGACGGGCTGGATATCGACCCCGCCAACACCCACATCGCAAGCGGAACGGCCGATCCCGGGGAGGAATGCGTCAGGTACAACATCCTTCTCGAAGCTCTCCCGCGCGATCTCCAGATCCTCGGCATCGGCTCCAACGGGCACATCGCCTTCAACGAACCGGGTACGCCGTTCGGGTCGGTGACCCACCTCGTCGCCCTTGCGGAGAGCACCATCCGCGACAATTCCCGCCTCTTCGAAAAGGCGGAGGACGTGCCCCGCTACGCCATTACGATGGGGCTTTCGAACATCATGCACGCAAAGCGCATCCTCATTCTTGCCAGCGGCGAAAACAAGAAGAGGGCGGTCTCGGGGCTGGTGAAGGGGCCCGTCACGGAGGACCTTCCCGCGAGCATTCTCCGCCTGCACCCCGACTGCACGCTCATCGTAGACGAGGCCGCCGCATCGCTTCTATAGGAGGAAGGTATGAAAAAATTCCAAAACGCCCGCGTCTATCTCACGGGCAGAGGCATTGAACGCCGCACCGTCCTCTTCGACGAACGCATCCGCGCCCTCTCGGAGGGGGACGGAGAGGAAATTTCCCTGCCCGACGACGCGATCGTTCTCCCCGGCTTTATCGACGGCCACATCCACGGCGCAGGCGGGGCGGACACGATGGACGGCACGGCGGAGGCGATTTCGACGATCGCAAGAACGCTTGTCGGGGAGGGGACGACGAGTTTCCTCGCAACGACGATGACGCAGAGCCCCGAGGCCATCGAGCGGGCGCTTTCCGCCGTCGCCGCCGTCAAAAAGCGGGGGACGGAAGGGGGTGCACGCCTTCTCGGGGCGCACCTCGAGGGGCCCTTCATCTCCGAAAAGCACAAGGGCGCACAGCCGGGCGAATACGTCGCCCCGCCCGAAGTTTCCGTCTTTGAACGCTACGACCGCGCCGCGGAGGGCAATCTCCGCGTCGTCACCCTTGCCCCCGAAAAGGAGGGGGCGGAAGTCCTCATCGACCACTTGAAGAAAAGAGGAGTCGTCGCCTCCGTCGGGCACACGAGCGCAGCTTACTGCGACGTCTGCCGCGCCATAGAGCACGGGGCGAACCGCATCACCCACACCTTCAACGCACAATCCCCCCTCCATCACAGGGAGATCGGCGTCGTCGGGAGCGCTCTTCTTTTCGACGAACTCTACACCGAGCTCATCGCCGACACCATCCACGTCTCCGTTCCCGCCATCCGCCTTCTCGTAAAGTGCAAAAAGGAGGGCAAGCTCGTCCTCATCACCGACGCCATCCGCGCCAAGGGCCTCGGGGACGGCGTGAGCGAACTCGGCGGCCAGACGGTGTACGTAAACGGGGGCGAAGCCCGCCTTCGGGACGGGACGCTTGCGGGGAGCGTGCTTCGGATGAACGAGGCCGTAAGAAACCTTGCCGAGAAGGCGGGAACGGGCCTTGCCTATGCCGTCGACTGTGCGACGAGAAACGCCGCCGAGAGCCTCGGGATCCTCTCCGAGTGCGGCACGGTAGAATGCGGAAAGCGGGCGGACTTCGCCGTCGTCGACAGCCGCTTCGAAGTGCTTCTCACCGTCGTCGGCGGGGAGGTCGTCTACCGCGCCCGCGCATAAATCGCGCATAATTTGTCTTAAAAACAAATAAATTTGCAGGAGACGCCCGCGCACGCTTGACATGCGGGCGTTTTTCGGTTACAATTTACAGAGAATCATACCGTTCCCGCCCTTGTGCGGGGAAGGAGACAGATATGAAAGTGAAAAAATTGCTCTTCGTCCTTGCCTTTTTCGCGGCGGCTTCGTTTGCGCTTGCCCTTTCGGCATGCGACGACAAGGAGCTCGACCACGAACACAGCTACGAGACGTGGGTGACGGTCACCGCCGCCAAATGCGAAGAGGA
Organism: uncultured Clostridia bacterium; assembly: GCA_947626005.1. Lineage (GTDB taxonomy): Bacteria > Bacillota > Clostridia > Christensenellales > Borkfalkiaceae > Gallimonas. Next base: position 3,787 of record CANQQM010000047.1, on the reverse strand, counting down.
AGGCTCGGAAAAGAGCGTTTGCACCGTCTGCGGCAAGGAGACCACCCGTCCCATTCCCGCCCTCGGGCACGCATGGGGGGAGGAGACGGTCGAAACGCCGCCTTCCTGCACGGAGGGGGGGCTTGCAAAGACCCCCTGCACCCGCTGCACCCAAACGAAGGAGCGCACCCTCGAACCGCTCGGCCACGACTGGCAGACCGTCACGCTCATCCGCGACGCGACCTGCGAAGAGGACGGCCTCCGCGCCGCCAAGTGCAGCCGTTGCACGGCGGAAAACAACGCACAGGTCATTCCCGCCCGCGGCCACGATATGCAGCGCGTCGAGCTCATCGAGGAGGCGACTTGCACCGACGACGGGTATTATTCGACGAAGTGCAGCCGCTGCGAAAAGACGGGCACGGAGACGGTCTCCGCCCTCGGCCACGATTGGGAATGGGGGGAGGTCGTAGAAGAAGCCACCTGCACGGCGGGCGGCCGCGCCGAGCGCCACTGCAAACGGGCGGGCTGCGACGTTTCGGAAGTCGCCGACACCGAGCCCTTAGGGCACGACTACGAGAAGGAGTTTACGATCGACCGCGAACCCACCTTCGAGGAGGCGGGGTCGAAGTCTCACCATTGCACCCGCTGCGGAGATAGGGACGGCGAAGAGGCCATCGATAAGTTGGATGAGAATACGCCGATCGACTACAACTTCCGCGCCGTTCGGCCGGACGGAAGCCTTCTTGCCGTCACCGTCACCGTGCAAATCTTTAAGCAGGGCGTCTCTCAAGGCACCCTGAATATCAAGGAGGGGGTGAAGAGCATCCCGCTTCTCCCTGCGGAATACACCGTCACCGTTCTCACTTCAAACGACAATTTCCCCGAGGGCTATACCGCGGAGCCGTCGTCCTATACCGTTCGCCCCGGCAATCCCAATTTGGATATCGTACTCACGCCCCACCTCATTTCGGCGCCCATGACCGAAAAGACGCACTATGCGGTCGGGAGCGTCATGCACGATTTCGAACTTCCGACCCTCTCAAACGGCGGCTTTTCGGGCGACCCCGTCCGCCTTTCCGACCTTCTCGAGCGCAAACAGTTCGTCATGCTCAACTTCTGGTATGTCGGCTGCGTGTGGTGCGAGAGGGAATTCCCCGCGATGCAAACGGCATATGCGGAGTATAAGGACAGAATGGAGATCGTTGCCGTCAATTCTCCGTTTTCCGCAACGGATCCCGATACGGATAAGGAAATCAGCGACTATGTCGCGCGGATGGGGCTCACCTTCCCCGTCGTGCGCGATCCCGATATTTCCATCTTTTACGCCCTCTTCCGCAACGACAAGGGGGAACTTCCCCAAGGGACCGCTCTCTCTTGGCCGACGACCGTCATCGTCGACCGCGACGGGGTCATCGTGCACATCGAAAAGAGCGCGATCGTAAACGGCGCCGGGCAGGGGGATCCGCAGCTCTTCCGCGACCTCTTCGAAAAATATTCGAGCGCCCCTTTGAGCGTGGCGGCGCTTCCCGCGGAACAAAAGCGCAAACTCGGATAAGGAGGAAACGGGGCACCCATGCATGCGGGATCGACAAAAACAATTCGGATCGCCTATGGCGTGTTCCTCGCCCTCTTTACGGTCCTTCTCGGTGCGCTCTACCTTGCCTTTGCCGTGCGCATCTACGCGGGCGGCGGGGAGTCGCCCTACTCGCGGGAGGTCGTTTCGGCGGCGCTCCTTAAGCTCCTCGCCCCGACCGTGTGCTATTTCGTCGCGGCGGTAGGGGGGTTCGTCCTCTCCGTTCTCTTCCCCCTTCCCAAGGAAAAAATGCGCGTTCCCGCGGACACGGTATTGAAAAAAGTGCGGAAGCGGGTGCACGGCGAAGAGGGGAGGGCCCGTCTTTTGCGCTACGACCGCACGCGGATCGCCGCTTGGTCGGCTGCCGCCGTCTTTTCGGCGGTCGCCGCCGTATTTTGTATCGTCTACCTTGCGACGGCAGCGCACTTTCCCGCCAAAAACCTCGCGGCGGAGGCCGTATCGCTTGCCGTAAACGTCCTCCCGTGGGTGGGAGCGGCGCTTCTCGTCTTTTGCGGGGCGACCGCATACGAGGGGTTCGCGGCGCGCCGCACCCTCGCCTCTCTTCTCTCCTCGCGCGATTTTTCCGCCCCGCAGAGAGAAGAAAAGAGGGAAGAAAAGAGCGCTCCCGCATGGACGCGCTACGCACTTTTCGGCACCCGTGTCGCGATTTTCGTCCTTGGGGCCGTCTTTTTGGGGGTCGGGATCGCAAACGGCGGGGCGCACGACGTGCTCGCGAAGGCGGTCGCGATCTGCATGGAATGCATCGGGCTCGGGTAAGGAGGGAAGATGGAAGAAAAAGAAAAGACCTCCGCCCTGCCCGAAGAGGCGTCCGCGAAGGAAAAACAAAAAAAGAGAGGTCGGCTTCGGGCTTGGTGGCAGGCGCATAAGCCGACGAAGCGCCGCCTCATACAGGTGTACGTCGCCCTCCTCGTCAATGCGAATCTCCGCGGCTTTGCGACGGGACGCATCTATGCGGGCGCGACGAAGGGGATCTGCGTGCCCGGGCTCAACTGCTATTCCTGCCCCGCGGCCGTCGGCGCATGTCCGCTCGGGGCGCTGCAGAACGCATTCGCCCAGTCGGGGACGCGTGCGCCCTACTATGTGTTTGGCATCCTTCTTCTCTTCGGGCTCCTGTTTGCGCGTACCGTATGCGGGTTTTTCTGCCCCGTCGGGCTCGGACAGGAACTCCTCTACAAGATCCGCACCCCCAAACTTTCCAAAAACCGCTTCACCTACATCCTCTCCTATCTGAAGTACGTGATCCTTGCGGTGTTCGTCGTCGCGATCCCCCTCATCTACGGGCTGAAAACGCAGACCCCGGTGCCGGGATTCTGCAAATACATCTGCCCCGCGGGGACGCTCGGCGGCGCGATCGGACTGCTCATCCACCCCTCCAACAGCGGCCTTTACGAGGGCCTCGGCGGGCTGTTCACATGGAAATTCGCCGTCCTCGTGGCGGTCCTTCTTCTCAGCGTCTTTATCTTCCGCTTCTTCTGCCGCTTCCTCTGCCCGCTCGGCGCGATCTACAGTCTCTTCAACCGCATCGCCCTCTTCGGCGTCAAGCTCGACAAGAACGCCTGCACCGACTGCGGCCTTTGCGTCTCCCATTGCAAGATGGACGTCCGCCGCGTGGGGGACCATGAGTGCATCCAGTGCGGCGAATGTATCGACGTCTGCCCCGCGAAGGCGATCTCGTGGAAGGGGAGCAAGCTGTTCCTCCATGAGAACGCCGTGGCGGCGGTTCCCGCAGCCGCCGCTCCCGCAGAGGAGATGAGGCCGCTTGCCGCCTTCACGGCGGGTGCAGGAGTTGCAGCACAGGCGCCCGTGAGCGCGGCGCCCGCTCCCGCGGAAGTCCGCCCCGCAAAGAAGCGGCGCGGTAAGCGGTTTTGGCTCGAGGTCGGCGCGTGGTGCGTCGCCGCCGCGGTGTTCGTCGGCGCCATCCTCTATTACAACGTCTACCTCCCCAAGACGCAGGACGTTCCGCCTCCCGTGGGGAACGACGTGGGGGACGCCTGCCCCGATTTCACCCTCGAGACCTATCTCGGCAAAGATCCCTTCACGCTGAGCGAACACAGGGGCGAGATCGTGCTCATCAACTTCTGGTACACGGATTGTACCCCCTGCGTGGCGGAAATGCCCACGATCAACCGCATCGCGGAGGAGTACGGGATCACCGTCGTCGCCATCCACAGCGCGCAGATCACCACGATGCCCGCCACCAAAGCGGGGGTGGAG
>CANQQM010000046.1 GCA_947626005.1 uncultured Clostridia bacterium | reverse complement strand
GCGGGGAGGACGTGCTCGCGATCGGGAGCGATTTCGACGGCACGCCGCCCAATCCCTACCTTCCCTCTCCCGCGGCGATGCAGGGGCTGCTTGCGCTGTTTGGGGAGGAATTCGGGCCCCGCGTCGCCGAGAAGATCGCCTACGGGAACGCCCTCCGCGTCTTTTCCGCCTGCCTTTGAACAAAACCGCCCACCCAAGCCCTACCCCCACGCCGTAACGGATGGGGCCCGTGGGGCTATGCCCGAAAATGAAATGCCGCCCGCAATTGCGGGCGGCTGACTTTTTGTTAAGCTCAAAGGGCGCGGATGGATTCCACGGGCTTCTTGCGCGAAGCGAAGTACACGGGCAGGAAGGTCCCGATGAGGGCGACGAGGAGGGCGACGCCCACCATGATCGCGACCGAGGGGACGCCGAACACGAACAGGGTCGCCTGCAAACCGACTTCCGCACGCAGATAGCGGTTGAGGAAGGCCGCCGTGATCGTCGCTCCGATGAGGGAGAGCACAAGGCAGATCCCGACGATGATCCCCGACTCCGAGAAGAAGATCTTGAATACGTCCGTCCCCCTTGCACCGACGGCGCGGAGGATGCCGATCTCCTTCGTCTTGTTGGTGATGCTGAGCGTGATGAAGTTGAGAAGGAGGAGGGCGGAGAACACCATGAGGACGAGCCCGATGATGAGGAAGATGAGGGACATCAGATCGACCAGATCGTTGACCATCTCGACGTTGGAGTAGAGGGAATTGCCGATCGAATAGACGATATCCGTCTCGGGATCTGTCTTGCCGATGTTCTCGAAGGCGGCGCGGAGGGCGTCGGCGTTCCTAACGAGCGGCGTATAGATATAGCTGTACACCGCGTCGCTCTCGGGGACGTACTTCGTCTCCTCGGTGCGCACATAGCCGAATTGTTCGGATTCGAGCCTCGTATCGTCGTAGAATTTCTGCGAAGTGAAGAGCCCGCTCTCGTAGTTGGTGCTGTTCACGCAGTAGAAGCCGACGACCGTGTAAGTTTCCTTCTCCGTCGGGACGGCGTTGTCGCGGCTCTGGAGGGACAGGAGGACGGGGAAGGGGTCGCCCGCGAAGGCAACGATCTTGGCGATCGCCTCCTCCCGTTCTGCCGCGGTGGGTACGATGGGGCGGCCGAGTTCGTCGTACGCCCACCCGCTGAGGAGCGTAATGGCCTCGTTGGCCGCATAGTAGTCCGCCTCGTAGGGGTAGAAGACACTGTTCCACTTTTCGTTCCAAGCGTTCAGCGCTTCTTCGTACGCCGCCTGCTCCGCCGCATCCAAGACGCCGTCGGGGCCTTCGAAGTCGCTTATTTGCGGGTATTCCTTTTCGCTGTCGCGGTTTTTCCGATCAAGCCATTCGGTGTAGGCGGGGTCGCTGTTGCGGTCTTTGTCCCACGCATAGTATTCCTCCTGGAAGGCGCCCGAAAGGAGGTTGAGGTCGACGATAAGCTCTTTCTCCCCAAGGGCTTCCGTCGTCTTGCCGTCGAAGCGGTGGAAGGAAAGCGTCGGGTCGGGCGTCCCCGGGAAGGCCGCGATCTCATAGTAGCTGTAATATCCTTCCTCGTCCTCCCGAAAACAGATGCGATATTCGCCGTAGACGGCCTCGAAGAAGTCGAGGTAAGGGGCGTACTGGTTGGAGGAGGAGATCGCCTTGGCGCATTCCTCCGTCGTGAAGCCGATGGCGTGCAGACTGCTCCGAAGGTAGGAGCTGTACTCCCACGTGAGCTGATCGTTGGCGAAGGGGCCGTCCGACTGCTCCTCCTTGAGGGGGTCGAACTTTTTGGGGATGGCGCCGTCGGCGAAGATTCCCGTGACTTTGAGCGGCGTGTTCCCGCCGAGAAGCAGCTTTTCGCCGATGAGGTCCTGTTCCGACTGGATGGATTTCGGAGCCTTCACGGGGACGTCGTCCGCGCCGAGGGGATAGAAAACGTTGTTTTTGATGCACTCGAAGAGGTAATTGCTGATGCAGATCTCGTCGTCTGCGGTCGGATAGTTCCCCGTGATCGTTTGGCGGAGGGCGTGCCCTTCGGGCAGCACCCCGAGCCCGCTCATCATGACCGAGTAGTAGGGGGGAGTGTTCTCACCGCTGTTGAGGTTGCCGAACATGCCCGAATTCATCTCGTAGACGCCGAACCCGTCCTCTCCGCCGAGGGCTTTGAGTTCCGCGGGGGTGAATTTCGCACTGTTGTAGTAGTTCCACGTGTCGATGTCGCCGTTGTAGTTGTAGGTGGTGCGGGTCTCGTAGCTCTTGACGTAGGAGAGATATTCGTCGTCGCCGTCGATAAAGGACTGGACGAGCACCTCTTCGGGGTCGTAGAGCATCATCGTCGAGAAGAGCCCGAACATGAGGAAGGAGACAAAGGAGAGGAAGACGGTGAGAACGAGACGGAAGGGCTTTATCTTAAGCCCCGACGCACCGATCTTGATCGCCTTCTTCGCGGGGAGGCGGGAACGGACGAAGCGGGTGTCCTTCCCGTCGTATTCCTTGATGCCGAGTTTGTCCTCTTCGGTCTCGGCGAAGCGCTCCTGCGCGCCTTCGTCGTCGATGCGGTTGGCACGGCGGAAACTTGCGATCTCCCTCTCCCCGCGGGAGATGAGCACGTCGCCGCGGCTCTCTTCGAGGAAGGAACGGATGCGCGCCATCGTCGCGTCGTCGGTCGCGCCCGCCTCGACGGAGAGGGTGTCAAGGCCGATCTGCTTGACGGTATCCGACAGGGCGGCCGCCTCGTCGCGGACCTTCGTGACGTCGGAGATGATCTTGCCGTCTTTGAGTTCGACGATGCGGTCGCCGTAGACCTCGGCGAATTCACGGTCGTGCGAGACGACGAGGACAAGGCGGCTCTTCGAGAGCTTCTTGAGGGTGTCAAAGACCTGTTTGCCCGTCGCCGAGTCGAGGGCGCCCGTCGGCTCGTCCGCCATGATGATCTGCGGGTCCTTGACGAGGGCGCGGGCGATCGCGATGCGCTGTTTCTGCCCGCCCGAGAGCGTGTTCGGCTTGCGCTTCGCGTACTGCTCGAGCTCGACCTCCTCGAGGATCTGCATCACCTTGTCGTGTTCCTTCGTCCTGCCCTGAAGTTCGAGCGCGAGGGCGACGTTCTCCGCCACGTTGAACTCGTTGAGGACGTTGTACTCCTGAAAGACGAAGCCGATGAAAGTGTTGCGGTAGCTGTCGAAGTCGCTCCCCGAGAAGTCGCGGGAGCTCTTTCCCATGACGATGACCTCCCCGCTCGTGGGCTCGTCGAGCCCGCCCGCAAGGTTGAGGAGGGTGGACTTGCCCGAGCCCGACTTCCCGAGGAGGAACACGAGCCCCGTCTCGGGGAAGCGGATGGAGACGTCGTCGAGCGCCTTCGTATCCTGCCCGCCCTTTGTCTTGTAGATCTTTGTGAGATGCCTGATTTCGAGCATGCTTTCGGTCTCCTTATGGAATATTCCGATAGGGCACGCGCGCGTGTCCTTATCCGAAAGTATAACCAAAATGCGGATTTTGTCAAGCCCTTAGAGATAAAAAGTGCCTTTGCTTCCGTTCCCCCATCAAAAAAGGGGAAGATTCACGAATTTTTGAAAAAAACCTTGCTATTTGCGCGCAACCGTGATATACTGAAGATGTCACACAAGCGAATAAAAAGGCCGCAGAGAGCACAACTTTGGCATTGTGTATCTCTTTTTTCCCTGCGGTCTTTTTCCGACGGAAAGCTTGTGTGACAACAATCGGAGATACCAACGCGGTGTGTCTTCGATTGAAGGCACACTTTTTTTGTGCCGTTACCGCGAAATTATTTTTGGAGGTAACTTATGAAGCACAAACAAGCGGTCAATTTGGTTGCGGTCGCAATGGCAGTTTCGGCGGCATTCGGCGCCGCCGCCTGCGCGCACAGCGTTCACGGGGAGCATGTTCACACCTACTCCGACGCGTGGACGTACGACAAGGAATATCATTGGCACGCGGCGACCTGTGAGCATACGGGCGAGACGAGCGACAAGGCAAAGCATTCCTTCGGGGAAAGCGGGACCTGTTTGGTCTGCGGTTATGAAAAGCAACCGGAGGTGCACTCGCACACCTTTTCCGAGGCATGGACGTCGGACGATGAGAACCACTGGCACGTGGCGGACTGCGGGCACGACGCGGTTGAGGGGATGGCCGCGCACAGCTACGAAAACGGAAAATGCAGCGTCTGCGGACACGAGCACGAACAGCACAGCTTTCTTGACGGCGTCTGCACGGTCTGCGGCTTGACGCTTGTCACGTCCGAGCTGCGCTATGAAGAGGTGCTCGGTGCGGACGGGCAGACGGTGACGGGGTATTCCGTGATCGGTTGGGCGGACGGCGTCACGGACAGGACGCAGCTCGTCATTCCTGCGCAACATGAAAATAAGCCCGTCGTCGCAGTCGGCGACAGTGCCTTCGATGTGGATGACGGCGACGGGGACGAAACGCTCTCCCTTGTCTATCTGCCCGAATCGGTCGAAACGTTGGGGGAATACGCCTTTTACGGTTGCAGCGGTCTCAAAAGCGTCAATCTCGAAAAGGTAAAAACGCTTTCGAAGGGGGCGTTCTACGAATGTACGGGGCTCAAAAGCGTCACGCTCGGAGAACTCGAACTCTTGGGACAATATGCCTTTTACGGCTGCGCTTCTCTTCGGGATGCCCGCGTCGAAGGAGTGAAGACATTCGACGGAGAGGCCTTCCGCAATTGCGCTTCCTTGGAGCGGGTCGAATTCGGCGACGGCGTGACGGCCATTCCCGCCTACACCTTCTACGAATCGGGCGCGGTCAGAGAGATCATTCTCGGGAAAGCCTATTCGCAGCCGTCCGAGGAGCTCACGGACGGAACGTTCCCCGAGGGGCTTGAGTCGATCGAAGTGAGCGGAGAAAACGCGACTTATTCCGCGGAGGGCGGGATCCTCTATAATAAGGCAAAGACCGAGATCGTCTTTGTGCCGATGTCGATCAAGGGAAAGGTGACCGTCGCCGACGGTGTCACGGAGATCAGAGCCGTGAAAACGCACTTCATGAACCATGTCTATGTGACTTCGTTAACGATCCCTTCGAGCGTGCAGACAGTCCAAAATGATTGGGTACGCAAGCCGTTCAAGGGATGCTTTGCACTTGTGGAAATTTACGATCTCACGACGGTCGGGATCAGTGTAGAGGGCGATTACGGCTTGAGTGAGGGTACGGTCATCCACACTTCGGTCTCGGAGGCGAGCATCGTCACCGACCCCGACGCAAACGGGTTCGTATGGCGCACGGATACGAGTTCGCTTCACGTCTATTTCGGACGGGAAACGCAGCTCGTCTTGCCCGACGGGTACGAGGGGAAGCCCTATTCCGTCGGAGCCCGTGCCTTTTGTTCGAGCACGCTCGAAACGGTGACCGTTTCCTCGAAGGTCACCGCGCTCGGGGAGGAATGTTTCGACGGAAGCGGGTCGCTTCAGGAGATCGTGATCGAAGAGGGGCTTGAGACGATCGGCGCGGCGGCATTCCGCGGCTGCATTGCTTTGACGAAAGTGACGCTCCCGAAGAGCGTGAAAACGATCGGCGCCGGCGCGTTTGCAAACTGCACCGCTCTGACACGCGCCGACTATGCGGGGACGGTCTCCGAGTGGGCTTCGATCGAATTCGGGAACGAAATGTCCAACATCTTTGCCTCCGCCGCGGAGGAGGCTCCGACGCTGTATCTCGGCGGGGCTCCGCTCCCCGAAAAGATCAAGATCGAGGGGATCGAGGAGGTCGGAAACTACGCCTTTTACGGTACGCCCGTTCGGGAAGTGACGATCGGGCAGGGCGTAAGAAAGGTCGGGCAGAACGCATTCTCCTACTGCACCGACCTAAAGACGGTCATTCTCGGGAAGGACGTCGAATATTTCTATTATGCGTTTACGAACACGTCCGTCGATACGGTCTTCTACGAAGGCGCGGAGGAGACGTGGGACACGCTGAACAACGGGAACGGCGGGAGCCGCGGAGTTTCGGGAGCGACCGTTTACTTCCATTCGGACGCGGCTTCGGAAAGCGGTAACGCTTGGCACTACGGCGAAGCAGGGGAGCCCGAAATCTGGTAACAAAACACAAACAAACAACAAAGCGCCGCGGCTTTTGGCCGCGGCGCATGCGTTTTTCAAGTCAAACTCTCTCTACTTTGTCGCTCTTGAGGCAACGGGCGCAGACATAGTCGGTGACGACTTTGCCGTCCTTCTTATAGGAGACCTTCTGCACGTTTGCCTGAAACGTCCTCTTCGTTTTGCGGTTGGAATGGCTCACGTTGTTTCCCGCCGTCTGACCTTTTCCGCAGATACTGCACACTCTCGACATATTGCTACCTCCGATTGATCGCTGTCAGAAAAAACCGCCAAGAAGCGGTTCCGCTCTTCGCGTAACGAAACCATGATAGCATCTTGCGGGGAAAAAAGCAATTAAAAACGGGGCGGCAATTTGAAAAATTTTCGGAAATCCCGATTTTTTTTCGAATATCGCTTGCAAATTGCACGGCAATGGGTTAGAATAGGTAGAGAGGAAAAGGGAGCATTATGTCTGTCAGTACAAGCAACGCGTACGGGAAAATTTCAATATCCGATTTGGCAATCGCCAAAGTGGCGTCGCGGGCTGCGGTGGAGAGCTACGGCATCGTAGACACCGTCGCACGCCGCTTTACCGACACGCTCGCCGAGCTCCTCAAAAAGGATGCGGGAGGCAAGGGCGTGAAAATCGTCACGTCCGGAAATCGGATCTTTATCGATGTGTCCGTGCTCATCAAGTACGGCGTCTCCATCGAGGCGGTCGCAGAATCCCTGAAGGAATCCATCAAATACAAAGTGGAAAACTTCACGGGCATGATCGTCGATACCGTCAACGTCAACGTCATCGGGCTCAAACTCTGATTGGGCCCCGATGTTTCGAGCGTCTCCGCTTCCGTTCATTTGGAGAGATAGTTCATGCAGAAAACAATAAATTGCGCAACCTTCCGAAAGATGGTACTCGTCGCCGCAAAAACGTTGGATAACAATCGGGCGAAAGTCGATGCGCTCAACGTTTTCCCCGTGCCCGACGGCGATACCGGGACGAATATGTCGCTCACGATGCAATCCGCGGTCAAGGAGCTTTCCTCCTCCGCCTCGGGGAATTTCGCCGAAGTGTGCGACCTCATCTCGAAGGGAGCGCTCAAGGGCGCGCGGGGCAACTCGGGCGTCATTCTTTCCCAGATCTTCCGCGGGATCTGCTCGGTCCTAAGAAATTCCAAGCCCGAAGTCGATACCCGCACCTTTGCGAAGGCGCTCGAAGCGGGGACGAAAGTCGCCTATAACGCCGTCGCGATCCCCAAGGAGGGCACCATCCTCACGGTCGTCCGCATGATGAGCGAGTTCGCCGTCAAGACGGCCGGCAAATACCGCGACTTCGAGGCCTTCCTTCCCGCCATCATCGAAGAGGGGGACAAGGCGCTTGCCAAGACGCCCGAACTTCTCCCCGTCCTCAAAAAGGCGGGCGTCGTCGACTCGGGCGGCGTCGGGCTCATGACCATCATGCGCGGCTTCCTCTCCGCACTCATGGGCGAAGAGGTCGTCTCCGAGGTGCAGACGGATGCAAACGCCGCCTCGATGGACGCCGACTTCGGCGACAACTCCGAGATCATCAACATGGACCTCGGCGACATTCAGTTCGCCTACTGCACCGAGTTCTTCGTCATCAACCTCAAAAAGAGCACGACGCTTGCGGACATCGACAAGCTGCGCGAAAACCTCATGAACATCGGCGATTCGGTCATCTGCATCGGCGACCTCGAGATGATCAAGGTGCACGTGCATACGAACTGCCCGGGCGTGGCGCTCACCTACGCCCTCGAGCTCGGCGAACTCGACCGTCCCAAGATCGAGAACATGCTCGAACAGAACCGCGCCCTCAAAGCCAAGATCGAGGCGGAGAAGAAAGATCAGGGCATGCTTGCGATCTGCGCGGGGGAGGGGCTCTCGGACATCTTCAAGGACCTCTTCGTCGACCGTGTCATTCAGGGCGGGCAGACGATGAACCCCTCCGCAAGCGACATCGCGACCGCCGTCCAGAAGATCAACGCGGACAACGTGTTCGTGTTCCCCAACAATAAGAACATCATCTTGGCGGCGGAACAGGCGAAGGCGCTTGTCGACAACCGCACCATCCACGTCATCCCGACCAAGAACATCCCGCAAGGGTTTGCGGCCGCGCTCGCCTTCAGCCCCGACCTTTCCGCCGAGGAGAACAAGACGAACATGATCCACGAACTCGACAACGTCCGCGCGGGGCAGGTGACGCGTGCCGTCCGCACGACCAACGTCAACGGGTTCAAGATCAAGGAAGGGGACATCATCGGGCTCGACGACAAGAAGATCCTCGCAAAGAGCGATCGCATCGACGACGCCGTCCTCGCCCTTCTCGACAAGCTCAAGGACGACTCGCACGAGGTCATCACGCTGTACTACGGCGAAGGCGTCAAGGAAGAGGACGCCGCGGCGCTCACGGCGAAGGTGCAGGAAGCGTTCCCCGATTGCGAAGTCGACTATCACAACGGCGGCCAACCGGTGTACTACTATCTTCTGTCCTTGGAGTGATCCATCGAACCAAACGAAAGAGCGGATCCCCGCTCTTTTTTCGTAACACGGAGGGGATATGCAACTCACACAGCTTCGCGGGATCAGCGTAAAACGCGTCAAAGATTTCGAAAAGCTCGGCATCCGCACGACGGAGGAGCTCGTGCGCTATTTTCCGCGCAGCTATCTTGACCTCACGAATGCCGTCTCCGTGCGCGAAGTCCAGCACAACGACATGGCGCTCATCGCCTGCAAGCTCATCTCCGTCGAACCGCCGCGCAAAAAGGGGAAGCTCACCATCCTTCGCGCCCTTCTCGAGGAGGGGCGGGACAACTTCGCCGCCGTTTGGTTCAACGCGCCCTACGTCGCCGCCCGCCTGAAACCCGGGGAATACCTCTTCTATGGGCGGGTGCAGAACTATTACGACAGGATCTCCCTCATCAATCCGACCTTCGAACGGGTCGGCGACAACAAAAAACTCACGGGGATCGTCCCCGTCTATCCCCTCCGCGCGGGGGTGGCGCAGTGGATCGTAAGGGGGGCGGTGCGCGAGGCGCTTGCCCTCGAAAGTTTCCCCTCCGCGATCCCCGAGGCGCTCCTTACGAAGTATTCCATCCCGCCCCTTCGGGCGGCGTATCTCGCCGTCCATCACCCCGAATCGATGAATGGGGTACGAAAAGCGTCCGAGCGCATCGCGCTCGAGGAGTATTTCATGCTCATTGCCGCCTTCCGTCTCATCAAGGGGGACAAGGGCGAAGCGCGGCTGAGAAAGTACACGGTCTCCGAGCGGGAGGTCGCAAATTTCGAAAAGCGGTTTCCCTTCACCTTCACCCGCGGTCAGCAGGGCGCGGTGCGGGCGATCTACGACGACCTCACGGGCCCCGTGCGCATGAACCGTCTTTTGCAGGGGGACGTCGGCAGCGGAAAGACGGCGGTCGCGCTCACGGGGATCTTCATGGCGGTAAAGAGCGGCTTTCAGGCGGTCTACCTTTCGCCGACGGAAGTGCTCGCCGCCCAGAATTTCGCCCTCCTCAAAACATATTTCCCCGAATATAACGTCGTGTACCTCGCGGGGTCGTCGTCCGCAAGAGAGAAGCGGGAGACAAAGGAGGCCATCCTCTCGGGGGAGGCCGATATCGTCTGCGGCACCCACGCCGTTCTTCAAAGCGACGTCCGCTTTTCAGACCTCGGCTTCTGCGTCTGCGACGAACAGCACCGTTTCGGCGTCGCCCAGCGCAACGCCCTCAGCGAAAAGGGGGCGGCGCCCGACCTTCTCGTCATGTCCGCCACGCCCATTCCGCGCACCCTGTCCCTCGTCTTTTACGGCGACCTCGACGTGACGACCATTCCCGACAAGCCCGAGGCGCGGCAGGAGGTCTCGACTTCCGTCATTCCCTCCCGCAAGTACGAGGATATGTTCGCCTACATCCGCGGCGAGATCAAAAAGGGGCGGCAGGCCTATTTCGTCTGCCCCAAGATCGAGGACGAAGAGGGAGAGGTGACGAGCGTCACCGAGCTCTACGAACGCCTTCGGCGGGGGCTTCCCGATGTCCGTTTCGGCCTCCTCCACGGCCGCATGAAGGATCGGGAAAAGTCGGAGACGATGGCGGCTTTCAAGCGCAAAGAGTACGACGCCCTCGTCGCGACGACGGTCATCGAGGTGGGGGTGGACGTCGCCGACGCGACGATCATGGTGATCTTCAACGCCGAGCGGTTCGGGCTCTCTCAGCTCCATCAGCTCCGCGGCCGCGTCGGGCGGGGTAGCGAAAAGAGCTACTGCTTCCTCCTCGTCGGCACGGAGAGCGAAACGGCGCTCGAGCGGCTTGCCGTGCTCAAAGAGACGACGGACGGCTTCCGCCTTGCCGAAAAGGACTTGGAGCTCCGCGGGAGCGGGGACTTCCTCGGCACCCGCCAGAGCGGGAAGTTCCTAAACGAGATCCGCAACCTTCGCTATGGGACGGAGGTCATCTTCACGGCGAAAAAACTCGTTGACGAGGCGTTCGAACGGCGGCTCGATTACGACAGGATCTGCCGCATCGCCATGCAGAAGTACGAGAGCTTGAAGGACGTCGTCCTCAACTGACTTAAAAAGGGCCGCAAGGAGAATTCGGAAGGATCCGAACCTTCCTCGCGGCGCAGATACGACCCAACAAAAACACGGCGGAACATCGCCGAAACACGAAAATAACAGGAGGACGGTATGCAAATTCTCGTAACGGGCGGGGCGGGCTTCATCGGTTCGCACACCGCGGTGGAACTTCT
>CANQQM010000045.1 GCA_947626005.1 uncultured Clostridia bacterium | reverse complement strand
CCTTCCGAAGGAGATCGACCTCTACTCGGTGAGCGCGCACAAGATCGGCGGGCTCAAGGGGACGGGCGCCCTCATCAAGCGGCGAAGTCTCGTTCTTCCGCCCCTGATTTTCGGCGGCGGACAGGAGGAAGGGCTTCGAAGCGGGACCGAAAACGTCCTCGGCGCACTGACCTTCTTCTATGCGGCGGGCCCCGTCTTTTCGGCGCTTTCGGAGAACGCAACGCGCGTCCGCGAATGTCGGGAACTTCTTTTCGGGAGGCTCAAAGAGGACTTTTTGCGCATTTCCTCCCCCGAGGGCACGCCCTACATCCTCTCCGTCTCCCTTGCGGGGGCGCGCGGGGAAGTGCTCGAGCGCATGCTCTCCGATCGCGGCGTCATCGTGGGAACGGGCAGCGCCTGCTCCTCGAAGGATCGCTTCAGCCGCGTGATCGGGGCGTGCGGCTATAAGGAGGACGTTCTCGACGGGGTGCTCCGCATGAGTTTTTCCCGCGAAACGACCAAGGAAGAGACAATGCGCGCGGCGGAGGAAATTTGCCGCGTCGCCAAAGAATTCAGACAAAAACTCGCTTAAATTATGGAAAAAGTCGTTATCATCCGCTATTCGGAGATCCACTTAAAAGGCAAAAACCGCGGCTACTTCGAGCACGTCTTTGCGGTCAACTTGGAGAGAAGTCTGAAGGGACTTCGCCACGAGCTCCACAGGCTGAGCGGGCGCTGGCTCGTCGAAAAATTCGAGGAGGGGCGCGCGGAGGAGGTCGCGGAGCGCATTTCCCGCGTGTTCGGCGTGCATTCCTATTCGATCGGCTACCTTGTCGGAAGCGACCTCGACGAAATTTTCGAAGGGGCGCTCCTCGTATCGCCGCGCGTTGGGACCTTCAAGGTGGAGACGCACCGCGGCTACAAAAAATATCCGATGACCTCGATGGAAATCAGCGCCGCCATCGGCGGAAGGCTCATCTCCCGTTTCCCCGCCCTCAAAGTCGACGTGCACGAACCGCAAAGCACCGTCTGCATCGACGTGCGCGAGAACGGCTCGGCGCTCGTATTCGGCTCCTTTGAGAGGGGCGTCGGCGGAATGCCCGTCGGAACGGGCGGAGAGGGGCTCCTCATGATCTCGGGCGGCATCGACTCTCCCGTCGCGGGCTATATGATGGCAAAGAGGGGACTGCGCGTCGAGCTTCTGCACTTCCACAGTTACCCCTACACCAACGAAGGGGCGAAAGAGAAGGTGTTCGAGCTTGCCCGCATCCTCTCCCGCTATACCCTCGTCACCCGCATTACGACCGTCTCCATGACCCACATTCAGGAGGAGATCCACGCAAAGTGCCACGAAGCGCTCAACGTCACCCTTCTCCGCCGCTTCATGTACCGCGTCGCAGAGCGTTACGCGCGGGAGAAGGGGCTTCAATGCCTCATCACGGGGGAGAGTTTGGGACAGGTCGCAAGCCAGACCATCGAAGGGCTCACCTCCTCGAACGCCGTCGTCACCCTCCCGGTGCTTCGGCCGCTGATCGGCTTCGACAAAGAGGAGATCATCGAACGCGCCAAGGCGATCGGGACCTTCTCGACGTCCATTCTCCCGTACGAGGACTGCTGCACGGTGTTCCTTCCCGAGCACCCCGCGATAAAGCCCAAGCTCTCCTTCATCGAAGAGGAGGAGGGCAAGCTCGACGTAGAAGCTCTCGTCGAGGAGGCCATGAGAACCGCGTCGGAAGCGGAACTTTGAACTTCCCACCAGTCCTCGGGAAGCGGCTGCTTTTCGAGGGTGACGCGGGGGAGAAGCTCCGCCTTTCCCTCGACGCCGCGATAGACGGGGATGACGGTATAGAGATAACTCTCTCCGCTCCGAACCGAATGATCGCAAATTGTTTCCCGATATTTTCCCTCGTAGATCGTGGCGATTTCGCCGCGATTTTCTCTTATTATCCGATAATCATAGTACTCTGCATGACATAATACTATGGTAACCCCGTTATTTTTGACAAAAATCTGCGGTTTTTTGATGCTTGGCGCCGAATACCGCGTACTGCACTCCTCCCCGAGGAAGCCGTGGGGGAAGTAGTCCGCGGGGTCGAGGTAGAGGGGCGCCTTGGGGTCTGCGCGAAGAAGGCGGTGGTTCTCTTCGTATTCCATCTTGTCGTAGGAGAGCTTTTCGACCCCCTCGGGCGGCGCAAATCCTTCGGGCGTTTTGTCCTTGTACAGAGATTTCAGGATGCGTGCCGCATGGACGGCGGGGAGCCCGCCTCCCGTTGCGTCGACGGGCGTTCGGTCGGCGTTGCCGAGCCAGACGGCGACGACGTCCTCCTTCGTGTAGGCAAAGATGTAGGCGTCGGTGTTCCCCGCGGCGCACTCTCCCGTCCCCGTCTTGGCGGAGACGGAAAAGGGGAGAGATTTGAGTTTCCGCGCCGTGCCCTCGGTCGCCGCCGTTTTCAGCATATCGTTTACGAGGAAGCTTGTCTCCTCGGAAAAGACGCGCGTAAACGTTTTCGGCTTTTCGTAGAGAAGGTTCCCTTCGCCGTCCTCCACCCGAAGGATGCAGGAGGCGGGGGCATAATTTCCGCCGTTTGCAAGCGTTCCGTACCCGTCTGCGAGGGCGGGGAGGGTAAAACCCTCCCGCATCCCCCCGAGGGCAAGGGCAAGAGAGTAGTCCTCCCGCTCGACGGGGAGCCCCATTTTTTCGAGATACGCCGCGCCGCGCTCCACGCCGAGGGCGTTCAGGAGCTTCACCGCGGGAATGTTGACGCTTCTTGAAAGCGCCTCTCTTGCGCTCAGATAGCTTCCGCTTACGCCGCCCGCGTCGTCGGGGGAATAGCCGCCGAAGTCGGTCTTTTCGTCGAGGATGGGGGTCGCGGGCGCGATGAGCCCCGTCTCTATGGACGGCGCATAGACGAGGAGGGGCTTAATGGTCGACGCGGGGAGGCGCTTGGGTGTTCCCGCCGTCGCATACAGCGCGCGGAGGGTCCCGTTTTCGTTGTTTCGGACGAGGACGGCGACGTCGCTCTCCGCCTCCGTCTTTTCAAGCTCTGCCTGAAGGGCGGGCTCGTAGGCGGTGTAAACGCGGAGGGAACCGATTTCCCCTTCCCCCGGTTCGATCGCCGCAAGCTCCTCAAACACGCGGGCAAGATAGGCATTTTTGTCCTTTTCGGGCGCGGGGGAGACGGGAAGGGGCTCTTCGAGGGCGGAAGCGTACTCCTCCTCCGAAAGATAGCCCTGCTCCTTCATGAGCCCAAGCACGAAATTGCGGCGATTTAAGCACTTTTCGGGGTCCTTGAAGGGGGAATAGCGGTTGGGAGAGCGCACGAGCGCCGCAAGGAGCGCACTCTCCGCGGGGGTGACGAGGTCGGGCGTCTTGGAAAAGTAGTAGTCGCACGCTTCGCCGATCCCGAAGGCGCTGTGCCCGAAGTAGATGGAGTTGAGGTAGAGGGCGAGGATCTCCTCCTTCGAGTAATTTTTCTCGAGTTTTTTTGCGAGTTTGATCTCTTTGAGCTTTCTCACGATCGTCTTTTTGCTCGAAAGGTGGGTATTTTTCACAAGTTGCTGGGAAATGGTCGAAGCGCCCTCGCGGAAGGAAAAAGAGAGGGCGTTTTTGAGCGTCGCCTTCGCGATGCGCTTAAGGTCGATCCCGCCGTGACGGTAGAAGCGCTTGTCCTCGACCGCGACGAAGGCGTTCGGAAGGTGGGAGGGGAACTCCGAAAAGGGGACGTCCGACCGCCGCGCCGCACGTTCGATCTCCCTGCCCTCCGCGTCGAAGAGGCGGATGCAGGCGGTGTTTAAGGAGAGTTTTTCGGGGTCGAGCTCCGTCTTTGCCGTCGCCGCAAAGAAAAAGACGACTGCGGCAAGAAGGAGCGCCGACAGGGTGGAAAAGAGGACGGCCATAGCGACCGCGAAACGTTTCATATCGGTGCTTAGTATTCGTCTCTTGTGAAAAAAATTTCATCGCGGGGCCTGCTTTTGTTGAAAATTTCCGAAAAGCATGATATAATAGGGAAACGGAGGAAATTATGACACTGCAGGAACTCATCGATAAAAGTAAGCGCATGGTATTTTTCGGCGGCGCGGGCGTCTCCACGGAGAGCGGGATCCCCGATTTCCGCTCGGAGGACGGGCTGTACCGCATGAAATATTCCGTTCCGCCCGAGGTGATGCTCAGCAGCGACTATTTCTATTCGCACACCGCCGAATTCTATCAATTTTACCGCGATAAAATGCTTCCGCTTTGGGCGAAGCCCAACGCCGCGCACAAAAAACTGGCGGAGCTCGAAAAGGCGGGGAAACTTTCCGCCGTCGTCACCCAGAACATCGACGGACTGCACCAAAAGGCAGGGAGCGAAAGGGTGTACGAACTCCACGGGAGCGTTTACAGGAACTACTGCATAAAGTGCGGCAGAGCCTACCCCGTGGAAAAGATCGCATCCTCCGAAGGGGTGCCGCACTGCACCTGCGGCGGGCTCATAAAGCCCGACGTCGTCCTCTACGGCGAACCGCTCGACGGCGCGACGGTGGAGGGGGCGCTCGACGCCATCATGAAGGCAGACCTTCTCGTCGTGGCGGGGACGTCTCTTACCGTCTATCCCGCGGCGGGATTCCTCGACTATTTCCGCGGCGACGCGCTCGTCCTCGTCAACCGCGGCGAGACGGCGATCGACCGCAAATGCGACCTCGTCCTCCGCGAGAACGTCGGCGAGGTATTTTCCGGGATCCGCGTATGAAATATCACATCGTCACTTACGGCTGTCAGATGAACCTCCACGAATCGGAGAAGATCGCGGGGGTGCTGAAAGAATCGGGTTACGACGCTTCCGCCCCCCTCGAAGAGGCGGATATCATCGTCTTTAACACCTGTTGCATCCGCGAAAACGCCGAAAATCACGCCTTCGGGAATATCGGCGCGCTCAAAAAGCTCAAACGGCAGAAAAAGCACCTTCTCATCGCCGTCGGCGGATGCATGGTGCAGGAGGAGGGGAAGGCTAAACTTCTCAAAGAGAAGTTTCCTTTCATCGATATCCTCTTCGGCACCCACAATCTTCCCGAGCTTAAGTCGCTCATCGAACGCAAGCGGCAGCAAAAAAAGGCGCAGATCTCCGTTCCCGAAGAACGCAAGGAGACGGAGGACGGCATCGCCCCCGTCCGAACGAGCTATCCCAACGCGTGGGTGAACGTGATGTACGGCTGCAACAATTTCTGCAGCTATTGCATCGTGCCCTATGTGCGGGGGAGGGAACGCTCGAGGGACGCCTCCGTCATCCTTTCCGAAGTCAAAGAGCTTGTTTCGGCGGGGTATAAGGAAATTACTCTCCTCGGGCAGAACGTCGATTCCTACCGCGGGGCGGACGGGACGGACTTTCCCGCTCTCCTCGATGCGGTCGCCTCGATCGAGGGGAACTTCCGCATCCGCTTCATGACGTCGCACCCCAAGGATTTTTCGCCCGAGCTCGTCGCGGTCATGAAAAAACACGAAAAGATCTGCAGACATCTGCATCTTCCCGTGCAGTCGGGCTCCAACCGCATTCTGCGCCTCATGAACCGCCGCTACACGCGGGAGAAGTACCTCGAGGAGCTTGCGCTTCTTCGCCGCGAGATCCCAGACTGCGAGGTGACGACCGACCTCATCGTCGCCTTCCCGACGGAGACGGAGGAGGAGTTCGAGGAGACGCTCTCCCTTGTAAGAGAGGCGGATTTTTCCTCGGCGTTCACCTTTATCTTCTCCCCGAGGTCGGGCACCCGCGCCGCCCAAATGGAGGGGCGGATCCCCGAAGAGGTCGCAAAGGACCGCATTACGCGGCTCGTCGCACTCGTCAACGAAAAGACGAGGGAGAAGAGCGCGAAGTACGTCGGAAAGACGATGGAGATCCTGTGCGAGGACTACGACGAGAAGAAGGGACTTCTTCTCGGGCGGGACGGATACGGCAGAATGGGATATTTTGAGGGCGGAAGGGAACGCATCGGCGAATTTGTCCGCCTCAAAATAAACCGCGCCAACGGGATCTCCCTGTACGGAGACCCGATCGACGGATAAGAAGGAGAGAGAAATGCAAGTCGGGCTCTTGGAATGTAAGTGCTGCGGCGCGCCGCTTTCGCCCACGGCGGAAATGCTGAAGGGGCGCATTGTCCGCTGCGTCCATTGCGGTCACACGATGACGCTTGCAAAGGAGGACGAAGGGAAAACCGTCGGACTTCTTCGGAGCGCCGAGCTTCTCCTCGACACTTGCCGCTTCGACGAGGCGTACACCGCATATTCGAAGGCGGCGGAGCTCGACGAAAGGGAGCCCGAGGCCTATTTCGGCATGGCGCTTGCCCGTTTCAAGGTCCAATACTTAAAGGACGAAGCGTCCGAGCCGCCCCGCCTTCAGCCCATCTGCCACGAGGTGACGAAAAGCCGCTTTTCGGACGATAAAAATTATCAGATCGCTCTGACCCTTGCGACGGAGGCACAGCGGGCGCTGTACCTCTCCCGCGCCGAAGAGATCGACCACATCGCGAAGGAATTCTATTCCTTGGCGGAAGCAAATATCTCCTACGACTGCTTCCTCTGCGTCAAAGTGACGGACGACGGGACGAGGGCGCCCACCGAGGACAGCAAAGACGCCGACTACATCTACCGCCTCTTACAGGAAAAGGGGTATAAGCCCTTCTATTCGGAGTGGGAACTTCGGAATGTGACGGGCGCCGACTACGAGGCACGCATCCTCTACGCCCTCTATACCGCCGAGTGCATGCTCGTCGTCTGCCGAAACGAAGAGTATCTTCGGACGAAGTGGGTCAAAAACGAATATACCCGCTTCCTTCGCCTCATCGACGGCGACAGGAAGGAGGAGGGGAGCGTCGCCGTCGTCTTTTACGGGCGGCCCGTCGAAACGCTCCCCGGGAAGAAGGGGAAACTGCAGGGTATCGACTTTTCTCTCCGCGAATCGGACGCGAAGATCGTCTCCTTTGTCGAGAGCCATACGCCCGAAGCGCGGGCGCGGAGAAGGGCGGAGGCCGAGAGGGCACAGCGCGCCGCCGAGGAGCAGACAAGGCAATTCGAAGAGATGCGCCGCCGCCTCGAGGAGAGCGAACGCCTCCGCAAAGAGGAGGACGAAGCGCGAAGAAAGCGGGAAGAGGAGAAGCGCCGCGAGCAAGAGGAAGCGCGAAGCCGCGAGATGCGGGCGCTCAAAGAAGAGCTTGCCGCCATGCGTCAAGGCCCCGCCTCCCAAAAAGAAGAATTTCCCGAAGAGGAGACGGACCCCGCCGACTTCGAGATCCGAAACGGCGTCTTAAAGAAGTACAAAGGGGCGTCTCCCTCCGTCGTCCTTCCCAAAGAGGTGACAAAGATCGCCGCCTACGCCTTCCGCAAATGTACCAAGCTCGAGCGCATCACTCTCCCCGCGGGGCTCCGCGAGATCGAAAGGGACGCCTTCAGCGACTGCAAGAGCTTGAAAGAAGTGCGCATTTCCGACCTTGCGGCTTGGTGCGGGGTCGAAATCGAAGAAAAAAGCGGCAATCCGCTCTCTTTTGCCCATAAACTTTGCGATTACGGAGGAAGGGAAATTTTCGATATTTCCATTCCCGAAGGGGTCGCGGAGATCAAAAAATACGCCTTTTCGGGCTGTAACCGCGTGCGTACCCTCGTCCTTCCCGACAGCGTGAGAGGGGTGGGGAAGGAGGCCTTTTCGGGTTGCAGCGGGCTCACGGGCGTCACCTTCCGCGGCGGCGTGACCGCGATCGGAAGCGGCGCCTTTTCGGGTTGCAGCGGCCTTACGGGAACGCTCGACCTCCCCGACAGCATCCGAACGATCGGAGAGAGGGCGTTTTCGGGTTGCAGCGGCCTTGGCGGCGTCGTCCTTCCCTCCGCCCTCACATACATCGAAGAGGAGACCTTCTACGGCTGCAGCGGCCTTACGGGGGAGCTCGACCTTCCGCGCGGCGTTCGGAAGATCGGAACGCTTGCCTTCTCGGATTGCAGCGGCCTTACGGGGGAGCTCCGTCTTCCCGAGGGCATCATCGAGATCGGAGAGGGCGCATTTTCGGGCTGCAGCGGCTTTACGGGGGAGCTCCGCCTCCCCGAGGGCGTCACCGTCATCGAGGGCCACGCCTTCGCAAGCTGTACAAAGCTCAAGAGCGTCCGCATTCCCGCAAGCCTCAAAACGATAAGAGAGGACGCGTTTTTGGGGTGCAGCGGGCTCTCCCGCGTCGATATTTCCGATCTTCCCGCTTGGCTCGGGATCGAATTCGACTGGGAGAATCCGCTCTGTCTTGCAAGACACCTCTTTTTGAACGGGGAGGAAGTGACCTCGATCGCCTTCCCCGACGGGATCCCTTCCATCGGGGACAACGCCCTTCGCGGCTGCAGCGGGCTCACGGGAGAGCTGGTTGTTCCCTCCACCGTGACGTTTATCGGCGCGTTTGCCTTTGCGGACTGTCCGATTTCCCGCGTCGTCTTGCCCGAGGGGGCCGTTTCGATCGGATCGGGGGCGCTTTACGGCTGCGACCGTCTCACCGAGCTCACCCTTCCCTTCGCGGGGAACGGGTCGGATGAAGGGTACTTCGGCTGGATCTTCGATTCGGGCTTTGCAAAGGACAACTACAAGGAGGTCCCGTCCTCCCTCAAAAAGGTCACCCTCACGAACTGCCTGTCCGTCGCCCCCGACGCGTTCTTCGGCTGCGGCGGCATCACGGAGATCGTTCTCCCCGAAAATCTGACTTCGATCGGGGCGAACGCCTTTTCGGGGTGCAGCCGCCTTGCGGAGATGGTCATTCCCAAGGGGGTGAACACGATCGAAGGCGGGGCGTTTTTCGGCTGTTCTTCCCTCAGAGCGGTGACGATCCCCAAGCGCTTCAAGGGATTCATGGGCGCGGGGCTCAAAAAGATCTTCGGCGACGAAGCCAAACATATTCACTTTACATTTACAGATTGACGGAGGCAACCGATGGGGCTTTCACCCATGATGGAACACTGGCAGAAGGTCAAGGATGCGCATCCCGACTGCATCGTCTTTTACCGTCTCGGCGACTTTTACGAGATGTTCTTCGACGACGCCGTGAAGGCGAGCGCCCTTCTCGATCTCACCTTGACGGGACGGGACTGCGGCCTTAAAGAGAGGGCGCCGATGTGCGGCGTTCCCTATCACGCGGCGGACGGCTACATCCAGAAGCTCGTCGAGAAGGGGGAGCGGGTCGCCGTCTGCGAACAGCTCTCCGACCCGAAGGCGTCGAAGGGAATGGTCGACCGCGACGTCATCCGCATCGTCACGGCGGGAACGGTCATCGCGGACGAGCTCCTCGACGGGTCCAAGAGCAATTACCTTGCCTGCGCCGTCAAGGCGGACGGCGGCTATGCGCTTGCTTGGGCGGACATCACGACGGGGGAATTCTGCGTCAAGGAGGCAGGCTCCTCAGAACAGCTCCTTTCCGACCTTTTGAAACTCTCGGCGGCGGAGATCGTCTGCAACAACGAACTCGTTCTCGAAGTCAACGGACGTGCGGAGATCGAGCGGGGGATGCTTCCTCCTTTTTCCTGTTATTTCCCGTGGGCGTTTACCTCCGATCATGCGGAAAGCAGTCTTAAAGAGCAGCTCTCCGTCTCCTCGATGGAGGCGATCGGACTGGATGCCCATCCGCTTGCGGTCCGTGCGGCGGGGGCGCTCCTTGCCTATCTCGACGAGACGCGCAAACACACTCTCAAAAACATTTCGTCCATCCGTTTTGTCGACGACAGGGAGACCCTCGTCCTCGACCCGACGGCGCTCCGCAACCTCGAGATCCTTCAAAATTCGACGGACGGCAAGCAGTACGGCTCCCTTTTGTGGCTTCTAAAGCACACCAAGACGAACATGGGGGCGAGAAAACTTGCCTCTCTTCTAAAGGAGCCGCTTGCAAACAAGGCGCGCATCGAAGCGCGGCTCGACGCCGTCGAAGAACTCTTCCGCGCGACCGTTGCACGGATGGGGATCGAGGACATCCTCGGCGGCGTGAGGGACATCGAACGGCTGACGGGCAGGATCTCCAACGGGAACATCCAGCCCAACGACTGCATGGCGCTCTCTTCCTCCCTTGCCGTCATTCCCAACCTCAAAATGCTCCTTGCGGGGTTCACTTCGAAGCTCTTGACGGCGGTCGATGGCGACCTCGCCGACCCGAAGGAGATCTGCGCGCTCATCGACCGCGCGATCGACCCCAATGCCACCACCCTCAAGGAGGGGAACTACATCAAGGCGGGGTACAACCGCGAGCTCGACAACTTGAAAAACGTCCGCGCCCACAGCACGGGGCTTTTGGCAATGCTCGAATCGAAGGAGCGGGAGCGCACGGGCATCCGAACGCTCAAGATCGGCTTTAACCGCGTATTCGGCTATTACATCGAGGTCAGCAACTCCTTCAAGGACCGCGTTCCCTACGATTATACGAGGAAGCAGACGCTTGCAAACGGCGAACGCTATACGAGCGAAGAGCTCAAAGAGCTCGAGAGCAAGATCCTCGGCAGCGACGAACAGGCCCAGCGCCTCGAACTTCAGCTCTACGACGAACTCATCGGCATTCTCTCGAAGAACATTCCCGTTTTAAGGAAGGTGGCGGACGCCGTCGCGCGGCTCGACTGTCTCCTCTCCTTTGCGGCCGTCGCGAAGGAGAGAAAGTACTGCCGTCCCGAGCTCCGCGAAGGGGGCGCCCTCGAAATTACGGAGGGGAGACATCCCACCGTGGAGGCTATCTCCAAGGAGCGCTTCGTCCCCAACGACTGCACCCTCGACAGCGGCGAAAACCGCACGGTGATCCTTACGGGGCCGAATATGGCGGGGAAATCCACTTATCTTAGGCAGAACGCGCTCATCGTCTACATGGCGCACCTCGGCTGTTTCGTCCCCGCAAAACGGGCCGTCGTTCCCATCTTCGACCGCATCTTTACGCGGATCGGCGCAAGCGACAACCTCATCCTCGACCGCAGTACCTTCATGGTGGAAATGACGGAAGTCGCGAATATCCTTCGGAACGCGACCGAGCGGAGCCTCCTCATCCTCGACGAGGTCGGCCGCGGGACGAGCACCTACGACGGGCTCTCCATCGCGTGGGCGGTCATCGAACAGCTCACGGAAAAGGTGCGCGCCAAGACCTTGTTCGCCACCCACTATCACGAACTCACCGAGCTCGAAGGCAGACTCGACGGCGTCAAGAACTACAAGATCGGCGTCCGAGAGATCGGGGGCTCCAT
>CANQQM010000044.1 GCA_947626005.1 uncultured Clostridia bacterium | reverse complement strand
CGTTCCCCGTAGAGAAGATAGCCCGCACGGACCTCGGAAAGAGACTGTGCGTTGATCATGTCCGCCATGCCCTCCGCCGCGGAGAGGGAGAGCTTTCCGTTGAGGAAGGCCCGACGGGTAAATTCCCCCCTTTTCGCAAGGCGGGCGCCGAGCGAAATTGCTCTTCGAAGTACCCCGCGGGCGATCTCCACCCCGCCGTGGCAGTGGAATTCCGCGACGTCCTCCCCCGTAAAGGAGCGGGGCGCGCGGAAATAGACGCACATTCCGTAGTCGGTGAATTCGCCGCAGTCGAGCTCGCCCGGGTAGAGCATGTTGGGCTCGAGCTCGCCCCTATGGCGGAAGATGCGTTTTGCAAGTTCGTAGGCGCCCTCGCCGCTTACCCTTACGATGGCGATCCCGCCCCTTCCTTCCGCGGTGGCGATCGCCGCGATCAACTCTTCATTCATAAGCAAAAATGAGAAAGAAAACGATATTTCGTCGTTTTCCATAATCTGTATTTATAGTTATTATAGCAAAAGCGGGCGGCTTTGTAAACGATTTCGCCGACCCGCATAAAAAATTTCTTGAAAATACGGCAGGAAAAGCGCCGCGCTTTTTCAGTTTTTCCGATAGATCCGCGCCGTAAAGGGCGGAAGGTAGATGTCGTTGAGGTTTCGCACTTCGCCCGTCAGAAGGTCGGTCCCCTCCGCTTCCTCGACGCGCACGGTGCGCTCCTCGCCGCCGATGTTGATCGCAACGATCATGCGTTCGCCGCCCCCTTCCCGCACGAAGGAAAAATCGGTGCCGAGGACGGTCGCCTTGCGGTAATCCCCGTAGGCAAGGGCGGGCGAAGAAGTGCGGATGGCGCAAAGACGCTTGATGTGGCGGTAGAGTTCGGGATGTTTCTCCCGATCGATCTCGTCGATACACGGGCGGAGGCGGTAGTCGAAGTCGGACTTGTCCCCTTCCGCGCCGTATTCCGAGCCGTAATATACGCACGGGATCCCCGGCATCGTGAAGAGCAGCGTATAGAGATTAAAAAGATTCCGCTTCTCTTTGAGGGCGGTCGCGGCGCGCTCCACGTCGTGATTGTCGACGAAGGAGAAGAGGTTCTTGCCGCGGAAGAGCGTCCATTCGAAGGAGCCGAAGAGACGGGTCAGGGAATATTCAATCTCGAAGAGGTTTCTGCTGTTGAAGGCGGAGAGCGCACTGCGGAAGCCCTCGTAGTTGGTGATGGAGTCGAGCCGCTCGGGTGCGACGAGGGAACGGTAATTGGTGAGGTGGATGACCTCCCCGACGAGGAAAAAGTCGGGCCGCATTTCGCGCACGGTGCGGCGGAGCATTTCGAGGAACCATGCGGGGAGGAGATAGCTCACGTCGAGGCGCAAGCCGTCGATCCCGAATTCGCGGATCCAAAAGCGCACGGCGTCCATGAGATAGTTTTGCACGTCGCCGTTGTCGAGCCGAAGTTTGACAAGCTCCGGATGCCCCTCCCAGTTTTCGTAGCCGAACCCGTCGCGGTAAGACGAATCGCCGCGGAAATCGATGTTGAACCAGAAGCGGTAGTCCGTCCCCTCCCGCTTTTCGATGACCTCCCGAAAGGGCGGGAACTTCCTGCCGACGTGATTGAAAACGCCGTCTAAAACGACGCGGATGCCCGCCGCGTGGAACTCCTCCACCAGCGCACGGAATTCCTCGTTAGTGCCGAGACGGCGGTCAACGGTGAAAAAATCCACGGTGTCGTAGCCGTGGCGTTCGCTCTCGAAGAGCGGATTAAAGAGGACCGCCTTGACGCCGAGCTCTTTGAGACGGCCGATCTCCGCGGAGATCTTTCCGAGGCGGTGGCGGATCTCGCCGAAGTCGTTCTCGCGCTCCGCTCCGCAAAAGCCGAGCGGGTAGATCTGATAGAATACGCTCTCGTCAAACCACATGGTCTTCTTCCTTTTGTTTTCTTGCGGCGGAGGTCCTGAGGACCGCGCCGAGCACCTCGACCGCATTCCTCTGAAGCTCGGCAAGGGTGAGCCCCTCTTCGTGTCCGAGGGAGGGAAGGACGGACCCGTGCTGGATCTTCTTTCCCGTAAAACTCCCGCCCGGCATCAGAACGTTCACCCCCGCGCGGATGCGGTAGGCGTTGTTGCGGATGTGTTTGAATTCGGGGCTCTGAGCGGGACGCATCCACCAGTCGGTGACAACGCATCCGTCGAAGCCCCACTCCCCGCGCAGGATCCCCCGCACGAGCTCGTAGTGATAGTGCGCCCAAGTCCCGTTGATCTTGTTGTAGGAGGTCATGAGGAAGTGCGGCTTCCCCTCCTTGACGCAGATCTCGAATCCGCGGAGGTAGAGCTCCCGAAGGGCACGCTCGGAGACGCGGGAATCGTTGCGGTTGCGGTTGAATTCCTGATTGTTGCAGGCAAAGTGCTTGGGGCAGGCGGAAACGCCCGTCTCCTGCACCCCGCGGACGGCCGCCGCCGCGATCTTCCCCGTGAGGAAGGGGTCCTCGGAAAAATACTCGAAGTTGCGCCCGCAGAGCGGATTTCTGTGCAAATTCATCCCGGGGGCGAGGAGGACGTCCGACCCCATTTCGAGCATCGCCCTTCCGAGCACAGAATACACCGCCCGAACGAGCGGCTCGTCGAAGGTACAGGCAAGGAGGGTCCCGATGGGGATGAGCGGGCTTGCCGCTCTCAGCCGAACGCCCGAGGGGCCGTCCGTCATCGTGACCGCGGGGACCCCGCGCTCGCGGAGGGACTTCGTAACGCCGCCCATGACGCCCGCGTTCCCCGCTGCGCCGAGGGGGCTGTTCATCTTAAAATCGCCGCGGCTGAGCGCCTCGAGCTCGGCGGGCGGAAGGAAGGAGACAAACTCTTCCACAGTCGCCCTCCCCTCCTTCACGTCGGAAAAGGTAGGCGGCGTCCCCTTTCCGCGGGGGAGAGGGGAAGGAAGGGCGGCGAGGATCTCCGTCTTGAGGTTTTTCTTGCGCATGTCGCGGAGGTAGGAAGTCCCCGTCCATGTGCGGATCTCGAAGTCGGTCGTGGGCGCACACTGCTCGGTGAGCCGTTCGACGATGCGGGGGGAATCGAGGACGAATCCGCCGACGATCCGCGCACTGCGCACGTCGCTTCCCGCGTAGATCTCGTACCGTCCCGCACGCATCACATAGACCGAGCTCTCCTCGTCGTAGGAGCAGAAACTGCGCTCGTCGAGGACGATCTCCCCCTCCTCCTCTTCGCGCGGGGCGAGAAGGCCCGTCTTGGAAAAGCCGACGAGCTCCCTCGAGGGATTTCCGAAGAGCCCTTCGGGCTTGCGGACGTAGACCTCTACGACCTCCCGTCCGACGGCTTCCCCCGTGTTCCGCACGAGGTAACGCACCCGCATGTTCCCATAGGTCGCCGTGAGGGCGAAGGAGGTATAGCCGAGCCCGAATCCGAAGGGATATAAAACGTCGTCCTTTGCAAACGTCTCGAAATGCCGATAGCCGACGTAGACGTCCTCCTCGTAGAGGTTGTACGCGGCGTTTCCGAAGTTCTTCGAGGGGTAGGCGTCGAAGGTTCGGGCGATGGTGTCGCCGAGCTTTCCGCACGGAACGCGCTTGCCGAGAAGAAGATCGGCGCAGGCGTTCCCCGCCTCCATTCCCCCCTGCCAAATGACGAGGATCGCGCCGATGCGGTAGGTCTCCGTCCAGGAAAAGTCGATGATGTTTCCGATATTGAGCACGACCGCTACATTTTCGAAACTGCGCGTGACGCGGTCGAGAAGGTCTTTTTCGTCGTCGGTGAGGTAGTAGCTCCCTTTTTTGAGCTCGTTCTCGCGGTCCTCCCCCGCCGCCCTTCCGAGGACGACGACGGCGGTATCCGTCTCTTCGACGGCGCGGAGGAAGATGTCCTCGGGGATCTTCGCCTCGGGGAAGGAATAGGGCCAGTTCCCCCAATAGCCGTGGCTGACGGGGTGTTCCGCCTGCCATTTCTTATAGAACGCCGCAAGCGGGGCGCAGAGCTTGGCGCCGCCCGCCTCGAGCCCGCCGAGGATGCTCACGCGGTAGGGCTTCACGACGTCCCCGCCCGTGCCGTAACCCGTGTAAAAAGTGTCTGTCTGCACTCTTCCGAAGAGGGCGAACTTGCCTTTTAAGGGAAGGATCTTTTCGTTTTTGAGGAGGACGGCCCCTTCCGCGGCGGCACGGCGAAGGAGCGCCGAGGTCTCGGAAGCTACCGTTCCCGCCGCCTCGGGCGCAACGTTTTCCCCCTGCCTCAAACCGCTCCCGCCGATCGAGATATACAGTTTTGCCGCAAAATTTACAAGCCGTTGCCTGAATGTCTTTGGCACGTCGAACGCCCGTCCTTTCAAAACTCCGAAATATTATACCATACGCGCGCGTACTTGTCAACTGAGAATTCGGCAGGGAAACGCTTGCAATCTGCGAAAAAAACGGATATAATGGAAAAAAAACGGGTGGACCATGAAAGAAGCATTCAAAAGGTTTCTCCAAACCTCCTATACCGCCTATCATGCGGCGGAAAACTGTGCAAATATGCTCGAGGAAGCGGGATTTTCCCGCCTTGCGGAAAACGGGCGCTTCGACCTTAGGGAGGGCGGGAAGTATTACCTCCTTCGGGGCGGGGCGATCGTCGCGTTCGTCTATCGGAAGGAGGCGGGTTTTTCCGTCGTCGCGTCGCATACCGATTCCCCCTGCCTCAAATTGAAGGAAAACCCCGCGCTCTCCGATGAGCGTTTCACCCGCCTCAACTGCGAACCGTACGGCGGCGGGCTCTGGTACACCTTCTTCGACCGTCCTCTCCGCATCGCGGGGCGCATCGTGACGGCGCAGGGGAATACCCTCCGCGCTTCGCTGTACGAAAGTCCCTTCCGGACCGTCCTCCCCTCCCTCGCCATCCACATGAACCGCGACGCAAACGAAAAATTCGCGCCCGACCTTCAAAAAGACCTCCCTCTCCTCTCCCTCGGGAAATGCGACCTTGCCGCTATCTTGGAAGGAGCGCTCTCCTTCGACCTCTTCGCCGTCCCCGACGAGGCCCCCTTCGAGAGCGGCGCAAGCGGTGAATTTCTCTCCGCTCCGCGGATCGACAACCTCTCGAGCGTGTTCGCCTCGATAAGCGCCCTCAAAGAGGCCGACTGCAAGAGGACGTGCGTCGTCGCCGCACTCGACAGCGAAGAGATCGGAAGCCGCACGCACGACGGCGCGGGAAGCGGATTTTTGCGCTCCGTCCTCCTTCGGATCGCGGAGGCGCAGGGCCTTACCCCCTCCGAAACGGAAGCCGCCTATGCGGATTCCTTCCTCCTCTCCGTCGACAATGCGCATGCCGTGCATCCAAACCACCCCGAAAAGTGCGACCCGACCAACCGCCCCGTCCTCGGCGGCGGGATCGTCCTTAAGGGCCATGCGGGCGGCGCCTACACGACGGACGCCATGACCTCGGCGGTCGTAAAGACGGTTTTGGGACGTGCGGGGGTCAAATTCCAGACCTTCTACAACCGCTCCGACCTCCGCAGCGGAAGCACGCTCGGTGCGATCTCCCTCGGGCAGATCTCCCTCCCCTCCGCGGATATCGGCCTCGCGCAGCTCGCGATGCATTCGGCAGTCGAAACGATGGCGCATTCCGACCTCGAAGCGCTCACGGCGGGCCTTACGGCGTTCTTTGATCGCTCGACGAGGGCGACGAAGGAAGGCGTCGTCGTCGAATAAAAAAGGCGGAAAAAATTTGCTTTTTTCCGCCCCCATTGCGATAAAATGCGGCGTGCCGAAGTTCGGCACGCCGTATTTTTATTCGAGTTCGAAGGCACCCGTGTAGAGCTGATAATACTTGCCCTTGAGTGCAATGAGCTGTTCGTGCGTTCCGCGCTCGATGATGCGTCCCTGTTCGAGCACCATGATGACGTTGGAGTTCTTGACCGTCGACAGACGGTGGGCGATGACGAACACCGTCCGCCCCTCCATGAGTTTATCCATGCCGCGCTGGACGATCGCCTCCGTGCGCGTATCGATGGAGCTCGTCGCCTCGTCGAGGATCATGACGGGCGGGTCGGCGACCGCCGCCCGCGCGATCGAAAGGAGCTGCCGCTGTCCCTGCGAAAGGTTGGCGCCGTTCTGCGTGAGCATGGTCGAATACCCTTCGGGAAGGCGGGTGATGAAGTCGTCTGCCCCCGCGAGCTTTGCCGCCGCGATGCACTCCTCGTCCGTCGCGTCGAGCCGACCGTAGCGGATGTTCTCCATGACCGTCCCCGTGAAGAGGTTGGTGTCCTGAAGGACCATGCCGATCGCCTTTCTCAACTCTCCTTTCTTGATCTTCGTGACGTTGATCCCGTCGTAGCGGATGCGGCCGTCCTGAATGTCGTAGAAGCGGGTGAGAAGGTTGGTGATCGTCGTCTTGCCCGCGCCCGTCGCGCCGACAAAGGCGACCTTCTGCCCGGGCTTCGCGTAAAGGCTGATGTCGTGCAGAACGATCTTATCGGGGTTGTAGCCGAAGTCGACGTCGTACATGCGGATGTCTCCCTCGAGCTTTTCGTAGGTCACGGTGCCGTCCGCCTTGTGCGGGTGCTTCCATGCCCATACGCCCGTGCGTTCGCTGCATTCGGTGAGCGTGCCGTCCTCCCCTTCCCGCACGTTGACGAGGGTGACGTAGCCGTCGTCCGATTCGGGCGTCTCGTCGATGAGGGCAAAGAGGCGCGCCGCGCCCGCAAAGCCCATGACGACGGGATTGACCTGATTGGAGACCTGATTGATGTTGTTGGAGAACTGCCTTGTCGCCTGCAGGAAGGAGACGACGAGCGCGATGCCGAGCGCCCCCGCGAAGGTGACAAGTTCGGGATCGAAGAAGGCGCCGACCGAGAAGTTCGCCGTTCCGTGAATGACAAAGACGCTTCCGACGAGTGCGACGATGACGTAGAGCACATGGCCGATGTTCCCGAGAATGGGCATCAGCATATTGGCGTAGGCGTTCGCCTTCGTGGACTGGACGCAAAGGTGGTCGTTGACCTTGTCGAAGTCCGTCTTGGCCGCCTCTTCGTGGCAGAACACCTTGACGACCTTCTGCCCGTTCATCATCTCTTCGATGAAGCTCTCCGTGCGGGCGACCGCCCTCTGCACCTCGAGGAAGTACTTCCCCGCGCCGCCGCCGACGACCTTCGTCACGAACAGGATAAAGACGATACAGCCGAGCACGATGAGGGTGAGCCAGACGCTGTACCAGATCATGATGAAGAACAGCGTTATGACCATGATCCCGCTCGTAAGGAGCTGCGGCAGAGACTGCGAGATGAGCTGGCGGAGTGTGTCGATATCGTTGGTGTAATAGCTCATGATATCGCCGTGGGGATGGGTATCGAAGTAGCGGATGGGCAAGTTCTGCATGCCGTTGAACATGTACTCGCGCATCTTCTTGAGATACCCCTGCGTCATGATGGCGACGAGCTGTTTATCCACCGCCCCCGATATGAGCGACACGACGTACAGCGAAATGAGGATGAGCATCACGCGGGTGATCTCTCCGCTCACGTCGCTCCAGCCGAGCGCATAGCCGAAGTGCGCCTCCGACGTCGTATCGAGCGCGTCTCCGATGATGGAGAACACCTGCTGCATGAAGATGGTGGGAAGGGAAGAAATGACGGCGTTGACGATGATGAGGATGAGCGTGATCGTCATCATCTTGGGATAGAAACGGAACACCGACCGAAGAATGCGGCGGAACGTTCCCTTGGGTGCGCGGACCGCGGGGCCCCGCCTCATGCCCTTCCCGCCGCGGATCGCCGTTTTTGCGTCAGGCATTTTCGTTCCCTCCTTCCGCGTCCCCCATTTCCGCAAGGGACGAGATGGCCTTCCCGCCCTTGTTCTGGGTGCGGTAGACCTCGGTATAGATCGCATTATGGTCGAGGAGCTCTTCGTGCGTCCCGACGGCGTCGATGCGGCCGTTCTCCATAATGACGATGCGGTCGGCGTCCTCTACGGAGGAGGTACGCTGTGCGATGATGATCTTGGTCGTCGTCGGTATGTATTCGCGGAACGCCTTGCGGATGAGTGCGTCCGTATGCGTATCGACGGCGGAAGTCGAATCGTCGAGAATGAGGATCTTGGGCTTTTTGAGGAGGGCGCGGGCAATGCAGAGGCGCTGCTTCTGTCCGCCCGAGACGTTGGTCCCGCCCTGTTCGATGTGGGTATCGTACCCGTCGGGGAAGGCGCGGATGAATTCGTCCGCCTGCGCAAGTTTGCATGCTTCGACGAGCTCTTCGTCCGTCGCGTTCGGGTCGCCCCAGCGGAGGTTTTCCTTGATGCTCCCCGAGAAGAGGACGTTCTTCTGAAGGACGACGGCGACCTGATTGCGGAGCGCCTCGAGGTCGTATTCCTTCACATTCTTTCCGCCCACTTTCACCTCCCCTTCCGTCACGTCATAGAGACGGGAGATGAGGTTGACGAGGGAGGTCTTGGAGGAACCCGTTCCGCCGATGATGCCGATCGTCTCCCCCGAGCGGATGTGAAGATCAATCTTTTCGAGCACATTGCGCTCGGCGGTCGCGGCGTACTTGAAGGAGACCCCCTCGAAGTCGACGGAGCCGTCTGCGACTTCGTACACGGGATCGGCGGGGTTTTGCAGCGTCGGCTCCTCTTTAAGTACCTCGCAGATACGCCTTGCGCTCTCGATCGACATCGTCACCATGGCGAAGATCATCGAGAACATCATGAGGGACATCAGGATCTGCATGCCGTAAACGACGAGCTGGGAGATCGTCCAGACGGTCATCCCCGTCGTGCGGAACACGAGGTAGGAGCCGAGGAAGAGGGTCGTCGAGAGCACGCCGTAGAAGAAGAACTGCATGACGGGGTTGTTCCATGCGAGGATGCGCTCCGCCTTGGTGAAGTCAATCTGCACGTCGGTCGCGGCGCGGTCGAACTTCTGCTTTTCGTACTCCTCCCGCACATACGATTTGACGACACGGATGCCCATGACGTTTTCCTGTATCGACTCGTTGAGGTTGTCGTATTTCTTGAACACGCGGTGGAAAAGCGGCATCGTCTTCCACATGATGTAGAACAGGATCGCCGCAAGCGGAGGAACGACCGCGAGGAAGATCCACGCAAGGTTTCCGCCGATGACAAACGCCATCACGACGGAGAATACCATCATGAGCGGACTGCGGATCGCCGTACGGATGATCATCATGAAGGACATCTGCACGTTGTTGACGTCCGTCGTCATACGGGTGACGAGGGAGGGCGTCGAGAATTTGTCGATGTTTTCGAAGGAGAACTCCTGAATTTTGTAGTAGATATCTTTGCGGAGGTTCCTCGCAAAGCCAGAAGAGGCATGCGCACAGAACGCACCCGCAAGCGCACCGCAGATGAGCGATGCGATCGCCATCGCCACGAGGATGAGCGCATACTGCCCGATCCCGAGCGTGTTCCAAGAGGTCCCCTCTCCCCAAAGCTGCACACCCGCCGAAATGGCGTTGCCGAGCTCGGTAATGACGAAGGGGATGAGGCATTCGAGAATGACCTCTCCCGTCACGAAAAGCGGCGAAAGAATGGACGAGGTCTTATATTCCCGGATACATTTCATCAGGGTCTTTATCAAACGATCACCTCCAACCGCGGCTCCCTTGAGCCGCACCGATCCCGCAGAACCGTATTCCTTATAATATCAATTATTCCAATATTAGCATGTTTAGAAAATAAAGTCAAACATTCCGCCGACCGTTTTCGGAGAATTTCACGAAAAATACATACAATGTCGCGATGCGCGCACGGGGAAATCGCAGGCATAAAAAAGAGCGGAGGGTCTCCCCTTCGCTCAGCCGCCGAGTTCCTTTTTGAACTGCGCCATGATTTTGCTTTCGATGCGCGAGATCTGCACCTGCGAAACGCCGACCCTGCGGGCAACTTCACTCTGCGTCATGTCGCGGAAATAGCGCAAAATTACGATCTTCCGCTCCCGCTCGGGGAGCTTCCCGATCGCCTCCTTCAGGAGCATTTTGTCGAGCATGTCGTCTTGGTCCTCTTTCGCGGGGAGCCTATCCGCAAGCGTCACCGACTTCTCGTCCTTGTAGTCGGTCTGCTCGTAGATGGAGACGGGCATGCGCGAGGAGCCGAGCGTCAAGACGACGTCGCCCTCCTCCATCGAAAACGCCTCGGCAAGTTCCCTTACGGAGGGCTGACGGCCGTTTTCGAGCGCATACGCCTCGATGTAGCGGTTGAGCTCCCGCGCCGTCTTTTTCATCGCCCTCGAGACCTTCACGCTGCCGTCGTCCCGCAAGAAGCGCTTGATCTCCCCCGCGATCATCGGGACGGCATAGGTCGAGAAGCGCACGCCGAAGCGCTCGTCGAAGCCCGCGATCGCCTTGAGAAATCCGAGGGAGGCAAGCTGAAAGAGGTCGTCGTATTCCACCCCCTTCCCGAGATATCGCCGCAAAATGCTCTTAAGGAGGGAGGTGTTCCCGCGGAGGAGCTCCTCTTTCGCGGCGGCGTCCCCCGCCTTCGCACGGCGGATGAGGGCAAGCGTCTCCTCCTCACCCAGCATTCGCCGCCTCACCGAACGTCTTTGCCATTTTGACCCGCGTCCCCGCGCCCTTCTCGCTCGTCACCGAAAAATCGGTCATGAAGGTCTGCATGATCGTAAATCCCATCCCCGACCGCTCCTCGCCGGGGAGGGTCGTGTAGAAGGGCGTGAGCGCCTTGCCGATGTCCTCGATGCCGACGCCGTCGTCGGCGATCTCGAGTTCCAAGCGGTTCCCTTCGGTGCGGCAGACAAGAGTGATCCACCCCTCTCCGCCCCGATATCCGTGGACGATGCAGTTGGTCACCGCCTCCGAGACGGCGGTCTTGAGGTCGGAAAGTTCGGAAAGCGACGGGTTGAGCGGAAGCGAAAACGCCGCTACCGCATTGCGCGCAAACGTTTCGTTCTCCGAACGCGCCAAAAATTTGAGTTGCATCTCGTTCATATCCGCCTCCTAAATTTTCGGCATCAGCGAATAGAGCCCGCTCAAAGACAGGATCTTGTCCGCGTTCGTCTCGGGATCCTCGAGATACATCTGCATGCCGTATTTTTTGAGTTTTTTATATCTGCCGATCAAAAATCCGATCCCCGTCGAATCCATGAATCTGAGCCCCGCAAGATTGAAGATCGCACGGGACAGCCCCGCGTTCTCGTCGATGAGCCGATCGGCTTTTTCGCGCAGCGCCGCGACGGAGTGTTCGTCGAGCTCGCCCGTAAGATAGATGTAAAGATTGTCCCCTCTGCGGCTTCCCTGCAATTTCATCGCGGCTACCTCCTCCGTACACTTACCGCATTGTAACACGGGGGCGGGCGCGCATCGAAGGAGATCGTCGGGAAAGGAAAGCGCTTTTGTCGAAAAAAAATTTGCGAAAATACGCTGAAAATCACTTGACATTTCGGCTCGATTATACTATGATAGACAAGCATTGCGGTTAACGGCGAAAGCGAGTTCGGGCCTTTAGCTCAGTTGGTTAGAGCAGTCGGCTCATAACCGATCGGTCCGCGGTTCAAGTCCGTGAAGGCCCACCACTTTCCGGATCGCCGTTTTTCCTTCGATGGCCCAATAGCTCAGTTGGTTAGAGCGCCAGCCTGTCACGCTGGAGGTCGACGGTTCGAGCCCGTTTTGGGTCGC
>CANQQM010000043.1 GCA_947626005.1 uncultured Clostridia bacterium | reverse complement strand
ACGCAACAGACGGTTTTGGAGACCGTTGCTCTACCATTGAACTACTCCCCTAAAACAACTGCTATTATAAACGATTCTTTGCGGTTCGTCAACAGATTTTCGCTTTCTTTCCCGAAAAAAGAGGAAAATTCTGTTCGCCGCAACATAACTCGGAGGTCGAGGGAATGAAGAAGGTCACACTCTATACCGACGGCGCCTGTTCGGGAAATCCCGGTGCGGGCGGTTGGGGGTGCGTGCTCCTTTACGGGGAACACCGCCTCGAGCTCTCGGGCGGGGAGACGGAGACGACCAACAACCGCATGGAGCTCCTTGCGGTCATTTCGGGGCTCGAGCGGCTCAAGTATTCGTGCGAGGTGGAGGTCTTTTCGGACTCCGCGTACGTCGTCAACGCCTTTTCCGAGGGCTGGGTGGAGGCGTGGGAGCGCTCGGGATGGAAGAAGGCCGACCGCAAACCCGTTCTGAACGACGACCTCTGGAAGCGCCTCCTTAACGAAGTCCGCCGCCACAAAGTCACCTTCCGCAAGGTGAAAGGGCACGCGGACGACGAACTCAACAACCGCTGCGACGCCCTTGCC
Organism: uncultured Clostridia bacterium; assembly: GCA_947626005.1. Lineage (GTDB taxonomy): Bacteria > Bacillota > Clostridia > Christensenellales > Borkfalkiaceae > Gallimonas. The sequence goes on along the minus strand of CANQQM010000043.1, from coordinate 11,833 downwards.
CGCGCCGCAGTCCCTAAGACGGAGCCTTCTGCTATTCCCGAGGGCACACCCGCGGAAAACTTATAAATCGGACGGGGAATACATATAATATAGAGGAAAATGGCCGATCGCAAACAAAACGGCTCCTTCGCGCTACGCGCCGCGAACATCGCCTTCATCCTTCTTGCGGCGGGCGCATTCGAAACCTTTCTGCTCCTCTCCCTCGGCTACGCCGAACATTGGAGCGTCGGACTTCGGATCGCCGTGCTCGTTTTCGGCACCGTCTTAAACGGCGGCGTGATTTTTGCCGACCTTTTCGGGCTGTTTGCGGGGAGGGAAGTGCTCGTCCGTTCCTGTATCACCGCCTATGCGATGCTCCTCGTGTTCGGCGCCATTGCCTATGCGCTCCTCGCGTCGGGATTTTTGGAGATCGCACGGGACGAGGGGAGCCTCAAGGCCTATCTCGAACGGTCGGGACGGTGGATGAGCTTCGCCTTCGCCGCGCTCCAGTTCCTTCAGGTCGTCCTTCTGCCCATTCCGAGCACGGTGACGGTGGTCGCGGGGGCGGCGCTCTTTGGGGCGTTCAAGGGAAGTTTGTTGAGCCTCGTCGGCATCGTCATCGGGTCGCTCGTCGCCTTTTTCATCGGGCGGTTCGCGGGCCAGCGCGTCGTCGCTTGGCTCGTCGGGAAGGACACCCTCGACAAATGGCTGAAAAAGATCAAGGGGAAGGATAAACTCATTCTGACGGCGATGTTCCTTCTTCCCGCCTTTCCCGACGACGTGCTCTGCTTCGTCGCGGGGATCAGTTCGATGTCTATATGGTTCTTTCTCGCCGTCATTCTCATCTCCCGCATCATCGCCATCTTCACGACGAGCTATTCCGTCGCGATCATTCCCTTTAGCACTTGGTGGGGGATCCTCATCTGGGCAGTTCTCTTCGTGCTCGTCGTTGTCCTTTTTGTCTTTCTCTACAAGAAGTCGGACGAGATCTTGGCTTGGTTCGAACGCAAGCTCAAAAGGCCGCTCCGCATCGAGCAAAAGCCGAAGGCAGGCGAGTTCACCCTCGAGATCGTCGGTCCCGACGGCGCAGTCGTTCAAAAGGGGGTCAAAAAGGAGGGGGAAGAAAGCATCGCCGAAGGGAAGGGCAAGTAAAGCGGGGAGACCCGCTTTTTTTGTTTTTTCCCTTATCTTGTGTTTTCGCACGGAAAAATTCGGAAAATGTGGGAAATTTCCTTGCTTTTCGCGGTGCATTTGTGTATAATGATATTCGGTAGAAATTGGGATTTCGAACAGAGGTTGTCTATGGATAAAATTCAGATCTTAAGAGAGCGGCGGGAAGCGCTCAAAGCGGCGGGGACTTCCGTCCGCGCCTCGATCGCGGAACTTTGCGACGAGGGTAGCTTTGTCGAGCTGTCCGCATTTGCCTTTTCCAAGGATACGTTCTATAACGGGGATGCCATGGGCGAAGGGGTCGTGACGGGGTTTGCGACCATCGGCGGGTATCCTTTTTATATTGTCGCGCAGAATTTCGACGTCCTGAAGGGCGGCCTTTCCAAGGCCAACTGCGAGAAGATCGCAAAGACGCTGAGTTCCGCCGAGAAGCAGAATACGCCCGTCGTCTATCTTCTGCACTCCTACGGCGTCCGCGTCGGGGAGGGCGTCAATGTCCTCGAGGGCATCTCGGAGCTCCTTCTCAAGGCGACGCAGCTCAAGGGGACCGTCCTCCAATTCGCCATCCTCACGGGGGAGGTCTACGGCTCCTCGGCGGCGCTTGCCTCGGTGTGCGACTGCGTGCTCTTCACGGAGGACGCGGCGCTTGCCCTCAATTCGCCCTTCGTGCTCTCCGCAAAGGCGGGGAAAAATCTCAAACCGACGGAGGTCGGCGGCTATGCGGCGCTCAAAAATTCCGTGCTTCCCGCCCTCTCCGTGCGCTCGATGAAGGAAGCGGCGGAACGCATCCTCGCCGTCTCCGACTACGTCAATCTTCCCGTCGTCGACGCCGAGCTCAACGATCCGCTCCCCGCACTCAACCAAAGGGCGGACGCGGGCGCGATCCTCTCCGTTTTCGAAAGCTCGGTCGAGCTCGGGGCGGTCTCCCATCCCGAAGTCAAGACGGTCCTCGGCCGCGTCGGCGGCATTGCGGTCGCGGCGCTCGTCTTTGACGACGTCCGTCTCACCGCCGATTGCATGAAGAAGATCAAATCGTTTGCCGAATTCGCCTGCTGCTACGGGCTGCCATTTGTCACCTTTGTCGACGTGGCGGGCGTCGAAGCGTCGCTCTCCGCCGCGGACAGCACCGTTCTTAAAGAGATCGCCGAGTATCTCAGCATTCTCGACGCCATCGACACGGCAAAAGTCGCCGTCGTCACGGGAAAGGCGATCGGGCTCGGCTATTCGCTCTTTGCGGCGAAGTCGGTCGGCTTCGACTATACCTTTGCGCTTGCGGGCTCGAAGATCGCGCTTTTCGAAAGCAGCGAAGGGGCGCTCATCGAGTTCTCTCCTTTAGACGGCGACCGCGAACGCCTCGTCGGCGTCTATGCGGAGGAGAATTCCGATCCCTTCCATGCGGCGCGGGGCGGCTACCTCGACGACATCGTCGAACCGCAGTTTTTGAAGCAATATCTCGTGGCGTCCCTGCAGACGCTCTTAAAGTGAGGGGAAGATGAAAAATTTGCTCTTGCTGTTTGACGGGATCCACCTCGAGGGCGGCATCCCGACGGCGGCGTTCTATGCCGTGTTCGGATTTCTCTTCGTGTTCGCGGGGATCACCATCATGATCGCGATCCTTTCCCTTCTCGGCTTTGCTATGGAGAAGTTCCGCGGCCGCAAGAAAAAGGAGACGCCCGTTTCCGAGAAGAAGACGCCGCGGGTAGAGACGGAGGAGGGCATTCCGCCCGAAGTCGTCGCGGCGATCACGGCGGCGATCGCGGTCTATACACAGGCGGAAGAGACGAAGTGTGAATTCGTCGTCCGCAGGATCAGAAAGATTTGATAAAAGTTTCGGAAGGAGACAACGATATGCGCAACTTTATTATCACGGTAGACGGCAAGCAGTACGAAGTCGGGGTGGAGGAGATCGGCGCGACGGGATTCGCCGCGGCGGACAAAGCGCCCGAAGCGCCTGCAGCGCCGAAGAGTGCGCCCGTAAAGAGCGAAAAGGGGACCACGGTCCTCGCGCCCTTCCCCGGGCTCATCAAAAATCTCCTCGCGCAGGAGGGGGCGACGGTCAAGAAGGACCAGCCCATCCTCGTCCTCGAGGCAATGAAGATGGACAACGACATCACGGCCCCCTGCGACGGGACGGTCTCCTTCCGCGTGCAGAAGGGGGCGAACGTCGAATCGGACGCGGTGCTCGCCGTCATCGGCTAATCGGAGAGGGTCATGCAGAACAACTTACTCATTGATTTCGGAGGGATCTTCTCCAAATTGTGGGGATCGATGGGGCTCCCGCAGGGGACGTGGCAGAACTACGTGATGCTGCTCATCTCCTTCGTGCTCTTCTTCCTCGCGATCGTCAAGAAGTACGAGCCCATGCTCCTGCTTCCGATCGCGTTCGGAATGTTCCTCATCAATCTTCCCGGGGCGGAAAGGATCCTTTGGGGCGTCTATCCGGAGGGTTCGGAGGCGTACGACGAGGTGACAAACCGCGGCCTTTTGTGGTATCTTTACTACGGGGTCGACAAGGTCATCTACCCGCCGCTTATCTTCCTCGGCATCGGCGCCATGACCGACTTCGGTCCGCTCATCGCGAATCCGAAGAGCATGCTCATCGGCGCGGGTGCACAGCTCGGCGTCTTTGTCGCCCTCTTCGGGGCGATCCTCCTCGGCTTTTCGGGGGCGGAATCGGCGGCGATCGCGATCATCGCGGGGGCAGACGGCCCGACGGCGATCTACGTCTCCAAGATGTTGGCGGAAAACCTTGTGCCGACCATCGCCATCGCGGCATATTCGTATATGGCGCTGATACCCGCCATACAAAAGCCCGTGATGCGGCTGCTTACGACGAAGAAGGAACGCGCCATCCGCATGAAGCCCCTCCGTCAGGTGTCGAAGGTGGAGAAGGTCATCTTCCCGATCGTCGTCACGCTCATCGTCGGGCTTCTCCTTCCCGATGCGATCCCGCTCGTCGGGATGCTCATGCTCGGCAACCTGTTCCGCGAATCGGGCGTTGTCGACCGTCTCTCCTCACAGGCGCAGAACGGCCTCATCAATACAATCACGATCTTCCTCGGGATCGCCGTCGGCTGCAAGGCGAAGGGGGAGATCTTCCTCACCGTGCAGACGCTCGGCATCCTTGCCATCGGCATCCTTTCCTTCTATTGCGCGACGATCGGCGGGATCCTCACGGCGAAGATCATGTGCAAGCTCTCCAAGGGGAAGATCAATCCGCTCATCGGTTCCGCGGGCGTCTCCGCCGTTCCGATGGCGGCACGCATCTCCGAGGACGTCGGACGGGAGACCGATCCTTCCAACCATCTTTTGATGCACGCCATGGGCCCCAATGTCGCCGGCGTCATCGGCTCCGCGCTTGCCGCGGGTATGCTGCTTGCGATCTTCGGATAAACGCGGGCAGTTCGGGAGAAAGAATATGTCGAAAGTTTTCATTATGGATACGATCCTTCGGGACGCCCACCAATCGCAGGCGGCGACGCGTATGCGCACCGAGCAGATGATCCCCGTCCTTCCCGCACTCGACGAGATCGGCTACTATTCCTTGGAGGGATGGGGCGGCGCGACCTTCGATTCGTGCATGCGCTATCTCAACGAGGACCCGTGGGAGCGGCTGAGAACGCTTCGGAAATACCTCAAAAAGACGCCGATCCAGATGCTTCTTCGCGGGCAGAACCTCCTCGGCTACCGCAACTATGCGGACGACCTCGTTGAAAAGGTCGTCGAGAAGTCCTTCGAGAACGGCATCGGCGTCATCCGCGTATTCGATGCGCTCAACGACCCGAGGAACATCGAGTCGTCCATGCGGGCGATCAAGAAGTACGGCGGACAGCTCCGCGCACAGGATCCCGCCCGCGGCATCTGCGAGGCGGCGATCTCCTATACGTCGGGGCCCGTCTATAACCTCGAATATTTCGTAAAACTTGCCAAAACGTACGAAGATATGGGCGCGGACAACATCTGCATCAAGGATATGGCAAACCTTCTTCTGCCGTTTGATGCGTTCGAGCTCGTCACCGCCCTCAAAAAGGCCCTCCGCCCCGAGACGAAGATCCACCTCCACACCCACAACACGACGGGCACGGGGGACATGGTCAACCTCATGGCGATCAAGGCGGGGGTCGACATCGTCGACACGGCGCTCTCGCCGCTCGGGAACGGGACTTCCCAACCCGCGACGGAGCCGCTCGTCGCGACCTTAAAGGGGACGGAATACGATACGGGGATCGACCTTGAGAAGCTCATCCCGATCGCCGCGCACTTCAAAAAAGTCGCCGCCGAACTCGAAAAAGAGGGGGTGCTCAACCCCAAAGTCCGTCAGGTGGACGTCAATACGCTCATCTATCAGGTGCCGGGCGGCATGCTCTCCAACCTCATGAATCAGCTCAAAAAGGCGGGGAAGGAGGACAAACTCCAAGAAGTTCTTGCCGAAGTCCCCAAAGTCCGCAGAGACTGCGGCTATCCGCCCCTCGTGACGCCGAGTTCTCAGATCGTCGGAACGCAGGCGGTGATGAACGTCGTCATGGGCGAACGGTACAAGATGGTCCCGAAGGAAACGCGCGACCTCTTCGCGGGCAAGTACGGTCAGCTTCCGATGCCCGTCGATGAGGAAGCGGCGGAAAAGGTCTTAAAGGGCGCTCCCCGCATTACCTACCGCCCCGCCGACGACCTCGAACCCGAGTACGAAAAGCTCAAGGCGGAAGTCGTTTCGAAGGGCTACTACACGCAGGAGGAGGACGTCCTCTCCTACGCTTCCTTCCCCGAAGTCGCCGAAAATTTCTTCAAATGGAGAAAGGCAAAACGGGACGGCGTCGATACCGACCTCGCCAAGACGGGCGTCTATCCCGTCTGAGCAGATGAAGATCTTACTCACAAACGACGACGGAATCCAAAGCGAGGGACTTATCTCCCTCGCTTCCGCATTGAAAAATGAGGGGCACGAAGTGTTTGTCGCCGCCCCGACAGGCAATCGCTCCGCCGTCTCCCATCAGCTCACGATGCGGGGTGCGATCTCCGTCGAACCGCGCGGAGAAAATATCTATGCGATCGGCGGATCGCCCGTCGACTGCGTGCTCATTTCGATGTTTTCGCTCGGTTTTTCGCCCGAACTCGTGCTTGCGGGCATCAACTATGGCGGGAATGTGGGGAGCGACGTCCTGTATTCGGGAACGGTCGCCGCAGCGCTCGAAGGAGCGCAGAGCGGGGTGCCGTCCGTCGCCGTCTCCCAATTCCTCCGCCCGAACGAACCGAGAGAGGAGATCGGGGAAAAATTCCGCCGCGCCGCGAAGATCGCTTGCGAGAACCTTTCTCTCTGGCGGGAGCTTGCGGCAAAAACGGGGGCGCTCAACGTCAATTTTCCCGACGGGGAGATCGCGGGGATCCGCGTCTGCCCGCTCTCGAAAACGATTTATAAAAGTTCCTATTCCCCGACAGAAGGCGGCCTTACCATGGACCTCAATCCGCCCGAAAGCACGGGAGAGGGGGACTTCACTCTTCTCCGCCGCGGATATCTCACGCTGACGCCGCTCCTTCTCGACCTCACCGACCGCGCGGCGCTCTCGGCGATGGAGGAAACATGCAAGTCACGGTGATCGGCGGGGGCGCCTCGGGGCTCATGGCGGCGTATGCCGCCGCAAAACAGGGCCGCGACGTCCTCCTCCTCGAAAAGAACGAAAAACTCGGCAAGAAAATTTACCTCACGGGGAAGGGCCGCTGCAACCTCACCAACGACTGTTCCCCCGACGAATTTTTGCAGAACGTCGTGCGCGGGGAGAAGTTCCTGCGCGGCGCCGCCTACCGTTTTTCCGCGGCCGACACCATGCAATTCATGCGCGAACACGGCCTCGAGCTCAAAGTGGAGCGCGGAAACCGCGTCTTTCCCGCCTCCGACCACGCAAGCGACGTCACAAAGACGCTTGCCCGCGCCTGTGAGGAAGCGGGGGTGCGCATCCGCCTCAACTGCGAGGCGCTCGGCGTCGAAATCGGGGAGGGCGAAGTAGTCGGCGTTCGGACAAAGGAGGGGCCTATTCCCTCGGAACGCGTCATCGTCGCGACGGGCGGGCTCTCCTATCCCTCGACGGGCTCCACGGGCGACGGGTACCGATTTGCGAAGGAGGCGGGGCACACGCTCACGCCTTGCGTTCCCTCCCTCGTCGGGCTCGAAGTGAGGGAGGTCGCCGCCGCGCAGGGGATCACCGTCAAGAACTGCGTGCTCACCGCACGGGAGAAAGGGAAGGTGATTTTTTCCGAGCTCGGCGAACTGCTCTTCACGCATTACGGAATTTCGGGGCCGCTTGTCTTGTCCCTTTCGGCGAAGATCAACCGCTCCGACCTGAGCGAAGTCGAGCTTTTCCTCGACTTCAAGCCCGCCCTCGACGAAAACAAGCTCGACGCGCGCATCCTCCGCGACTTTTCGGAGCGCACCAACGAGCAGATGAAAAACGCCATCCGCGGCCTTCTCCCCGCAGGGCTCTGTAAACTCGTCCTTCTAAAGGCGCACATTCCCGCCGAAAAGCAAGTAAACAAACTTACGAAAGAGGAGAGGGCGGCGCTCGTCGAACATTTGAAGCGCTTCCCGATGCGCCCGACGGCGCTCCGCGGCTATTTGGAGGCGGTCGTGACCTCGGGCGGGGTGAACGTCGGGGAGATCGACCCGAAAACGATGCAGAGCCGCCTTGTCCGCGGGCTTTATTTCTGCGGAGAGGTGCTCGACGCCGACGCCTACACGGGCGGATTCAACTTGCAGATCGCCTTTTCGACGGGATTTTTGGCGGGAAACGCGCCATAATCGGCAATTTGAATAGTACTATGCGAGACATAATATAACGGTTTTGCGGCGTCTGCCTTCTGCCGTTTGACAAATATCTTTTTACGGTTTATAATAATTTTGCCGTTAAAAAAATTTCGGGAGGAAGAGAATATGGTAGTCATCCGCGGAGCGACGACGATCGCGTCGGACGAAAAAGAGGAGATCCGTCGGGCCGTAAAGGAGCTTCTCGAGCAGATCGAGAACCGTAACGGGCTCAACCGCGACGAGATCGTGAGCGTCGTCTTTTCGTCGACCTCCGATATCCATTCCTATTATCCCGCGAAGGCGGCGAGGGAAGCGGGCTTTTCGGGCTGTTCGCTCTTTTCCGCGGCAGAACCCGAGATCGATGGCGGGCTCCCGCTCTGCATCCGCGCCATGCTCTTTGTCGAAAAGAACCTCGTTCCCCGCCATGTCTATCTTCGGGGGGCGAAGGTGCTCCGCCGCGACCTCACCGATATTCTGAATATTGCGATCGACGGCCCCGCGGGGAGCGGGAAGTCCACCGTCGCAAAGCGCATCGCCGCCGATCTTCACATCCTCTACCTCGATACGGGCGCCATGTACCGCGCCTGCGCCCTCAAAGCGCTCGAGGCGGGGGCGGACACCGAGAACGAAGCGGAGCTTATGGACCTCTTCCGCGAGATGAAACTCGATATCGAGTATGAAAACGGCGTGCAAAAGACCATTCTCGACGGCAAAGATGTCTCCGAGGAGATCCGCATGCCCAAGGTTTCGATGGCGGCCTCCGTCGTTTCCCGCCATGCGAGCGTCCGCATGCACATGGTGGAAAAGCAGCGCGAGATCGCGGGGAAGATGTCCTGCGTGCTCGACGGGCGGGATATCGGGACGTATGTTCTCCCCGACGCCGACTTCAAGTTCTACCTCACGGCGTCGCCCGAAGTCCGTGCCCGCCGCCGCTACAACGAAATGGTGAAAAAGGGCCTCACCGTCGACTTCGAGACCCTCAAAAAGGATATTGCCCGCCGCGACGAACAGGATATGAACCGCGCCTTTGCCCCCTTAAAGCAGGCGGAGGACGCCGTTCTTGTCGACACTTCGGAGATGACGATCGACGAGGTCGTCGCCTTCGTCGAGAATAAAATGCAGGAGAAGATCTGATGGAAGAGAACGCTTTGCCCGAAAAAAAGCTCACGCGGGCGGAAAAGAAGGAGCTGAAAAAGCAGAAAAAGCGCGAAAAACGTGCGGCGCGCACCCGTAACGTCAAGCTCTTCCCCGCCAATCGGAAGGGCTATCACATCATGCACTTCATGAATTTCCTCCGCTTTTTGTTCTATCCCGTGCATTTTCTCGTCTATCCGTACCGCTTGCACGGGGAGAAGAAGGTGGGAAAGGGCGCCTGCATCTACTTCGGCAACCACTATTGCATCTACGACATCTTTTACCCTACGCGCACGACGCGGGAGGGCGTTCACTTCATCACCAAGCAGTCCGTCCTCGAACAGCCCGTCTTCAACTATTGGGGAATGAAGATCGGCGCGATCGGCGCCATGCGCGACGGTTCTGACGTCCGAACCGTGATGGAGTCCATCAAAGTGCTCAAAAACGGGGAGAAACTCTCCATGTTCCCCGAGGGGACGCGCAACCGCTCGGACGGGGACGAATTCCTCCCGTTCCACGGCGGCGCGGCGCTCCTTGCGATCAAGACGAAGTCGCCCGTCATTCCCTTCGTCATCTGCAACCGCCCGAAGCCCTTCCACATGACGCACGTCGTATTCGGCGCACCCTACGAATTCACCGAGTACTACGACCGCAAAGTGACCTCGGAGGAGTATGCCGAGGCGGACGAAAAGCTCAAGAATCTTCTCTATGAGCTCCGCGACGGCTTCCGCGCCGAGCGCGCCGCCAAGAAAAAGAAGGGGAAGAAGTGAAAGTCTTTGTCGCCGCCCACCGCGGATTTTGCAGCGGCGTCCGCCATGCGGTGGATACCGTTCTCTCCGTCCCGCCCGAAAATACCTACATTCTCGGCGAACTTATCCACAATAAAGAGGTCCTTTCCCGCATCGAAGCGCGGGGGATCCGCACGGTGGAGAGCGTCGGGGAGGTCCCCGAGGGCGCCCGCCTCATCCTCCGTTCCCACGGCGTCGGGAGGGCGGAACTCGAGGAGGCAGAGCGGCGCAAACTCGAAGTCGTCGACTGCACCTGTAAGTTCGTCGCACGGACACAGCGCATCGTCAAGGATGCGTCCGAAGCGGGCAAGACGGTCGTCATCGCGGGGGATGCGGGACATGCGGAGGTCAAGGGCCTTCTCGGTTGGTGCGGTGGAGAAGGGCACGTCGTTTCCTCCGAAGAGGACGATTTCGGCTTTGCAAGCGGGAAAGAGGTCGTTTTGGTGTCACAAACGACCTTTTCAGAGAAAAGTTTTTACAAAATTGCCGAAAATCTTAAAAAAGTTGCCCCGAAAACAGTTGAAGTTTTCGCGACAATTTGTTATACTACTATCAGTAGGCAAAATGAAGCAGCCGAGCTTTCCCGCGCGTGCGACGCGGTGGTGGTGGTCGGCGGGCTTCACAGCAGCAATACCAACCGATTGGCGGAGATCGCGTCGGCGGCGTGCGGGAGGGTTTTCCGCGTCGCCAAAGCAGACGATTTCGAATATGCAAAACTAAAATTTTTTGAAAGGGTCGGCGTTCTTGCGGGAGCAAGCACTCCCGATTGGCTGACTCAGGAGGTTCTTTTCAAGATGGTGGAAAACAACGCGGAAGTACAGGAGACCGAAAAGGCAGCGGAGGCGGCAGAGGCCGTAGAAACTGCGGAGGTCGAAACGCCCGTCGCGGCGGAAGCAGCGCCCGAAGCTGTAGAAGCAGCGCCCGAAACTGCGGAAGCGGCGCCCGAAGCGGCGCCTGCGGCGGAAGAGACGAAAGAGGAGCCCGCGCCCGCGGCCGGTTCGGCGATGGATAAGATCCTTGCCGACATCGACAAAGAAGAGCGCTACAGAAAGGGGCAGATCATCAAGGTCACGATCGTTTCGGCGACCGATGAAGAGATCTTCGTCTCCGGTTCCGGCAAGCTGGAAAACAGAATTCCCAAGCAGGAGCTCGACTGCGAGGTGTACAGCCGCGAGGAATACGAAGCGAAGGCGAAGAACGGCGAAGAGATCGAAGTCATGGTCGTTGCCGTCAAGCCGACGCAGCTTTCTCAGAAGATGGTGAAGAAGATCCGCGAGGAGGAAGCGCTCCTCAAGGACATCGAAGCGGGCAAGGAATTCTCCGTCGTCTGCACCGGCACCAACAAGGGCGGGCTCACCGCTGAGCTCGGCACCTATCCCGTTTTCGTTCCCCGCCGCGAGATCCGCATGGGGTACGTCATGGACATCGAGAAGTACAAGGGCAAGACCCTTCGCCTGAAGCTCATCGAGATCCGCAAGGAGCACAGGAAGGAGATCATCGCCTCCCAGCGTGCCGTCCTCGAAGCGGAGCGCATCGAGCGCGAAGCCGCCAAGGCCGCGAAGGAAGAGAGCTTCTTCTCCTCCATCGAAGTGGGCGACATCGTAGAAGGGAAGGTCGAGCGCGTCACGAGTTTCGGCGCATTCGTCTCCGTCAACGGGTTCGACTGCCTCGCTCATATCTCCGACCTCAGCTGGACGGGCGTCAAGGAAGTGACCGACGTCCTCGAGATCGGCAAGCGCTACGAGTTCAAGGTCCTCAAGGTCGACCGCGAGGGCAAGAAGGTCTCGATCGGCTATAAGCAGCTTCAGCCGCAGCCGTGGGATCTTGCCGCCGAGAAGTACGCGGAGGGCGACATCGTCCACGGAAAGGTCGTCCGCATCGTTCCCTTCGGCGCATTCGTCGAGATCGAAAAGGGCATCGACGGGCTCGTGCACGTCTCCCAGATCTCCTACACCTGGCTCGAGAACCC
>CANQQM010000042.1 GCA_947626005.1 uncultured Clostridia bacterium | reverse complement strand
CATCAAGCTCTTCGACGCGAGAGGGGAGAAGCTCTCCGACGCCCTCATCCGCCGCATCGAGGAATACCTCGACGGCGGAACACTCCCGCTTGCGACGGGGGAGGAGATCGGTCGGACGGTCGATTTCGTCTCGGGGCGGAACCGCTATCTTGCCTACCTTCTCTCCCTGCCCCGCGTCTCCTTCCGCGGGATGCGCGTCGGGCTCGACTGCGCCAACGGGAGCGCGTTCATGCTCGCAAAGTCGGTATTCGACGCCCTCGGCGCGGAGGTCTTTCCCGTCGGCGTCTCCCCGAACGGGCGCAACATCAACGAAGGCTGCGGCTCCACCCACCCCGAGAGCATCCGCCGCCATGTTTTAGAGCACGGGCTCGACGTCGGCTTCGCCTTCGACGGGGACGCCGACCGCTGCATCGCCTGCGACGAGAAGGGGCGCATCGTCGACGGCGACGGCATCCTCTACCTCTCCGCAAGGCGGCTTCGGGCGCGCGGCGAACTCGACGGAGGAGGCGTCGTCGCAACGCCGATGAGTAATTCGGGGCTCGAGAGAAGCCTTAGGGCGGAGGGGATCGAGACGGTCTATGCGGACGTCGGCGACCGCTTCGTCTATGAAAAGATGCTCTCGGGCGGGTACCTCCTCGGCGGAGAGGCGTCGGGGCACATCATCTTCCGCAAGTACGCCGCGACGGGGGACGGCATCCTCACCGCCCTCTTTGTCATGGAGAGCATCCTCGAGGGAGGGCCTCTTTCCCTCCTCGTCGAGGGGTATCGCCCGCTCCCGCAGGAACTCGCGGGGGTGCGCGTCTCAGACCCCGCTTCCGCCCTCAAAGCGGAGGAGGTCGAAGAGGCGAAAAGGGAGGCGCAGGCGCTCATAAAAGAGGGGCGGGTCGTCCTCCGCGCTTCGGGGACGGAACCCGTCGTCCGCATCCTGTTGGAGGGGGAGGATACGGTGGTGCTCAGGCGGGCAAGAGAGCTCCTCGAGAGCGCCCTCCAAAGGGCGGGAGAGGCGCTTTGAGGGGCGGAGATGCTTCCTTTTCGGCGAAAGGAAGGAAATAGGGGAAAGGGGAGGAAGGCGCCCGCCGAAGTCCCCGAAAGGTCTGTTTTTGCCCGAAAACGGGGAATTTTTGAAGTCTTGCAGAGTACTATGTCACGCAGAATACTTTCAAAACATCCCTTTCCGGCACAAAAAAACGGGACGCGGCGCGTCCCGTAAAACATTTCTTATTCCTTGGCGCGGATGATCTCCCGCGGCTTGATGCGGCGGAGGAGGAGAAGGGGCACCGCGACGCAGAGCACGGTGAGCCCGAACACGATCCCCGCGTCGATAAGGACGGTCGTCCACGCATAGCGGATGAAGTTGATCTCGCGGATGGCGGCGTTTTTCGTGACGGCGACGAATCCCTCGGCAAGCACCGCGTTGCACATGCCCGCCCCGAGCCAAAGCCAGAATCCCGCAAGGAGACAGACGGCGACGCTCACGAGGATCATCTGCGCCACGAAGAGAGGGGTAAGGTCTTTGAGCTTCGCCCCGATCGCCCTCAGCACGCCGATCTCGTAGATGCACTTTCTCACGCTCCCCGCCGCGAACCCCGCAAGGGTGAGGGCGACGAGCGCGTACATCACGCCGATGAGGATTTCGAAGAAGTCGACGAACGCGCCCGCCGCGCCCGAGACGGTGTACATCGCCGAAAAGAGGGGGGACTGCACGGAGTAGCCGAGCTCCGTCGCCTTTTGATAGACGCCCGTCGCACTCTCCACGTTGTCGAAGTACAGGGCGTAGGCATACACCGAATAGGCGATGACCGACTCGAATACGGCGGGGGAGACGTGGAAGGTCGAGCCGTCGTGATAGGTCCCCGCGATCGTGAACTCCCGCTCTATGTTGTATGTTTTCGAATAGAGGTCGCCAAGGCGCAATTTGATTTTCTTCCCCGCGGCGTTCTCCCCCGAATCTTCGCCCGTGAGCTTGCAATAGACGCTCTCGAGGATCTCGATCTCGTCGTCTTGAAGGGCCGAAGTCCTGTAACAGTAGCCCGTCGTAAGCGTTCCGACCTTTCCGTCGATCTCGGCGACCCCTTCCCCGAAGTGGGCGAAAGTTCGTTCCTTATCCGCATTGAACGCCTGCAGGAAGTTGGGGTTTAGGGTGTAGCCGAGGTTGAGGCCGTCGTTTAGCTCCTCATAGAATTCTATGGCAAGATCGCCCATGTCGGCGATCTTTTCGCCCTCTTCCCACCGCTCGATGAGCTCCGCATAGCGCTCCTTATAGCCCGTATCGATGACGGCGCAGACGCGGTAGCGGCCGTTGTAGATCTTTCCGTCGGTGATCTTTGCGTATTTGTCGCCGTTGACGGCAAATTCGGAGGGGATCGGCCGCCGCTTCGCATCCTGTGCGACGACGCTGTCCGCAAAGTAGTCGGTGACGATGATCCCGTCGCCCTCCGCCGTGAGTTCCCCCGAGAGGACGGAAAGTTTCCCGTCCTTTCCGTAGCGTCTTACAAGGTAATCCTCCGTCACTTGCAGGACGCCGAGCCCCGATTTGCAATAGAAGTTGGAATAATTTTCGCCGATCGCGGGAGGAAGGTAAGTTTGCAAGGCGTGGAGCGCCCCGCTGTTTTCGTGGGCGATCATGGCGACGTTGTAGAGGGGAAAGATGTTCCCCTCGTAGCCCGCCTCGCGGAAGGCGGCGACCTCCTCCTCCGAGGCATGGAGAAGGCGGGAGGTGTCGACCGTCTTTGTCGGGTCGCCCTCGGCGATATAGCCCTTGCACATCGCCAGCACCGAACCGTTGTGCTCCCGCATGATCCGCGCCGTCTCCCTTGCGGGGTCGAACGCGGTGAAAAATTGGCACACGCCGAGCACCCAGAAGAGGAACACCGCACAGAGAACGGAGAGCGCCATGCCGACGATCCGCTTCTTTGCAAACAGCTTAAAGAGGGTCTTTCGGGTGCGGAAGCGCAGTTTGTGCCGCGTCAAGGGGATTTTTTCCTCCGACCCTTCGACGGGAGGGGTGGGAACGAACGTTTCGTCCGCCTGTACAAGGCGCACACCGCCCTCAAAGAGCCGCTCGTTCATCTTCCCGAGCACTTCCTCCGAAAAGACGGTCCCGCGCTGAAAGACGATCTTCCCCTCCGCGAAGGCGACTTCCTCAACGGCGGGGTCGCGGGAGAGGTCGCTCACGATCTTCCCGTCCAGAAGCTCGAGGATGCGGTCGGCGTACTTTTCGGCGTCGGGACGGTTGTGAGAGACGATGAGGACGAGCATCTCCTTCGACATCTCCTTGAGGAGGTCGAGGATGACGGCAGACGACTTTTCGTCGAGGTTGCCCGTCGGCTCGTCGGCAAGGATGAGTTTGGGCTTTTTGACGAGGGTCCGCGCGATGGCGACCCGTTGCTTCTGTCCGCCCGAGAGCTCATTGGGGCGGCGGTCGGCACAGTCCGAAAGGCCGACCTTTTCGAGCGCTTCTCTCACCGCCTCTTCGCCCTCTTCCCCTTGAAGCTCGAGGGCAAGCGACACGTTCTCAAAGACGCTGAGCCCCTCGAGGAGGCAGTAGTCCTGAAAGACAAAGCCGACGTAGCCGTTTCGGAAACTGTCGAAGTCCCGCTCGCGGAAGGAGGAGAAGGCGTTTCCGTCCATCACGATATCGCCCGATGTGAGCTTATCGCATCCGCCGATCATGTTGAGAAGGGTGGATTTGCCGCAGCCGCTCTTCCCCACGATAAAGACCATGCCGCTACTTGGCAGGGTGAACGAAACGCCGTCGAGCGCGACGACTTTCTTCTTTCCGCGCCCGTAGATTTTTGTGATGTTTCGGACTTCGATCATGCGCTTTTCCGACCGTAATGAAAAGATGCTTACATTATAGCATGAAAGAGGCGATTTTCAAAGGGGATTTTGCACATTTTGAAAAATTATTTCGCCGCATGCCCTTACGTCCCGCAAACAAAAAAGCGGCTTGACGAATGTCAAACCGCAAACCCTTTTCCCTTCAGCCGATGCGGCGGAAGAAGGGACGGTAGTCGAGGATGCCCTCGATCTCGTCGAGCGCGCTTTCGGGGATCTCGAGCCCGCTTGCCGCAACGTTGGAAAGGAGCTGCGACTTCTTGCTTGCCCCCGTGATGACGGAGGAAATTTCCTCCCGCCGAAGGATCCACGCAAGGGAAAGCACGGAGAGGGGAACGCCCACCTCTTCCGCGACGCGGAGGAGCTTTTCCACCTTGTCGAGGTTCTCTTCGGTAAGGAGGTTGTTGATCTGCCTGTCCGCCTGCCAAGTGGCGCGGGAACCCGCGGGAAGGGGCTGCCCCTTGCGGTATTTCCCCGTGAGGAGCCCCTGCGCAAGGGGAGAGAAGGGAGTGACGCCCACGCCGTAGTGGTCGCAGATGCCGAGGATCTCGTCCTCGACGTAGCGGTCGACCATGTTGTACTCGGGCTGGACGACGGAGAGAGGGGCAAAGCCGTTCTCCTTTGCAAGGTGGATGGCCTCCGTGATCTGAACGGGGGACCATTCGCTCACGCCGTAGTAGAGGATCTTGCCCGCCCTTACCATATCCGAGAGGACGGAGAGGGTCTCCTCGATGGGGGTCGTCGGGTCGAAGCGGTGGCAAAAGTAGAGGTCGATGTAGTCGAGCCCGAGGTTTTTGAGGGAGCGGTCGAGCTGCTCGGTGATGTGCTTGCGCGAGAGCCCCCAATCGTTTGCGCCCCGTCCCATCGGGAAGAACACCTTGGAGGAGACGACGTACTCGTTTCTGCCGTGTTCGCGGAGGGCGCGGCCCAAGAACTTCTCCGCCGCTCCGCCCGAATAGGCGTCGGCGCAGTCGAAGAAGTTAACGCCCTCGTCGAAGGCGGTATTCACCGTCTCGAGCGCGACGCGTTCGGCGTCGGCGCCCGCAAGGTCGGTGACCCAACTTCCGAGCGCGACTTCCGAGAGTTTGAGCCCGTACTTTCCGAGATTGCGATATTTCATGGCTGCTCCTTTGCTTCCGTTTAGGATTCGCCCCATTCGGGCGGCGGAAGCGGACCTGTCGGCGTTTTGCCCTTTTCCTCCTTCTTATACGACCATTTGAGAAGAATGGGGGTGAGGACGGAGGAGACAAGGATGATGAGAAAGACGAAGGGATAGATCGCGGGATCGACGAGTCCCGCCGCGACGCCCCGTTCGGTGCAGATGAGGACGACCTCGGCGCGGACCATCATTCCGAGCCCCACGCGGAAACTGTCGCGGAGGGAGAACTTACACAGCTTCGCCCCGAGCCCGCAGCCGAGGAGCTTCCCAAGGAGCGCCGCCGCGACGTACACGAAGCCGAAGGCAAGGAAGGAGAGGGTGATCCCCTCGAATTTGAGGTTCATGCCGATGGAGGCAAAAAAGACGGGGGAGAAGAAGAGATAGCCCATCGTGTCGACCTTGCTCTCGACATAGGGCGTCTCGGAGAGCGTCCCGCCGAGGAGGATCCCCGCAACGTATGCGCCCGTGATGTCGGCGACGCCGAAGAACTTCTCGGCGGCGTAGGCGTAGAGGAAGCAGGCCGCAAGGGAGATGATGGGGACGCGGCGGTTGTGCGGCGCATGGCGTTCCATGCGGTCGAAGAGCTTCCTTAAAGCGACGCCCGCGGCGATCGCAAGCAGGAAGAAGAGGACGATCTTGATGGAGACGAGCCCCGCATTCGGGTGGAACCAGTTCCAGCCCGTCTCGCCGCCGCCCGACGAGAACCCCGTGAGGACGGAGAGAATGACGATGCCGATGACGTCGTCGATGACCGCCGCGGCGACGATGGAGGTCCCGACGGCGGAGTTGAGCTTCCCGAGTTCCTTCAAGACGGCGACGGTGACGGAGACGGAGGTCGCCGTGAGGATGGCGCCGTAGAAGAGGAGGGAGAGGACGGAGGAGCGGGGGAAGAAGAGGAAGGCGACAAGCGTCCCGAAGCCCATCGGGACGATGACGCCGAGACTTGTGATGACAACGGAGGCAAGCCCCGTCTGGCGGAGGCGCTTGAGGTCGGTGCCGAGCCCCGTCGAGAACATGATGAGGACGACGCCGATCTTGCTCATGACGGCGATGACCGACGATACCGTCTCTCCGAAGAAGGCGTTTTGAAGGGGTTCCCACGGGATATAGCGGAGGAGGCCGAGGAGGATCCCCGCGACGAGCATCCCGATGACGGCGGGCATTCCGCATTTGTGCGCCCCGAGCCCCATCAGCTTGGAAAGAAGGAGAATGAGGGCGAGGGGAAGTAGGAGTTCAAACGGTTGCATAGTCTCTTTTGCCGCTTATAAATAGGGAAAATCGGCAAACCGTATCATATTATAGTCCTTTTGCGGAAAAAAGCAACTTTTTTCACGGAGGTTTTCGGCGCTTGGATTTTTGTGAACGGCGAACGGTTTTCTGCGGATTTTTGCGCGGGATTTGCCGTCTGTGCCCGTGAACGCTTGCAATTTTTCCTCCGCTCTGTTATAATGTACGCGATGAATACCGACTTGGGTCCCGAAGAAAGAGAGCGGGTAAAACTTTTGAGCCCCGTCGTCCTCGCCTTTGTGGGGGACGCCGTATATACCCTCCTCGTGCGGGAGAGGCTTGCCCTCGGGGGAGGGCGGCCGTCCGAACTCAACCGCCTCGCGGCAGAAAGGGTGAGCGCGGAGGGGCAAAGCAAGCTCCTTCTCCGCGTCCTTCCCCTCCTCACCGAAGAGGAGGAGGAAATTTTCCGCCGCGGCCGCAACGCCAAAAAGCAGACGAAGAGCAAGAACGCGGGGGCGGTCGACTACGCCCGTTCGACGGGCTTCGAGGCACTCCTCGGCTATCTTCATCTCATCGGGCAGGACGACCGCATCGAAGAGCTCGTCTTTGCAAAGGAGGAGACCCCGTGAAAACAGAGGGAAGAAACGCCGTTTTGGAACTTCTCAAGACGGAAAAAACGGTCGAAAAGATCTTGCTCGAAAAGGGGGCGCAGGGCACGCTCGGGAAGATCTTCGCCGAGGCCAGAAGAAAGGGCATCCGCGTCCAGTTCGTCGAGCGCGCCGCGCTCGACAGGGAGAGCGCCGCAAAGCGCCATCAGGGGGTCATCGCCTATACGACCGACTACGTCTACGCCGACCTCGAGGAGATCGGCGGGGGCGAAGAGAGCCTTATCATCCTTCTCGACGGCATCGAGGACGTGCACAACCTCGGCGCCATTCTCCGCGTCGCCGAGTGCGCGGGCGCGGACGGGGTCGTCATCCCCAAGTCGAAGGGCGCAAGCGTCACCGAGGCCGTCATCCGCATTTCGGCGGGGGCGGCGGAACATCTTCCCGTCGCCAAGACGCCCTCCGTCAACTATGCCATCGACTACTTCAAAGAGCGCGGCTATTGGGTGTATGCGCTCGAGGCGGACGGGGAGCCCCTCTTCGACGCGGGGCTCACGGGCAAAGTCGTCCTCGTCGTCGGCGGGGAGGACAGCGGCGTGCACCGCCTCACCCGCGAAAAGTGCGACAAAGTGCTCTCCATCCCCCTCTTCGGGAAGGTCAATTCGCTCAACGCGTCGGTAGCGCTCGGCGTGGCGGTCTATGAGGTGGTCCGTGAAAGATCGAAAAAATGAGAAGGACGAGGCGCTCTGCGCCCTCGCAAAAGAGGGGGACGCCGCCGCCCTCGAGGAGCTCATGGCCCGCCACAAGGGCACCGTTCGGCGCTGTGCGCGCAAGTTTTCCCTCCGCCTCCTCGCCGAGACGGACGACCTCGTGCAGGAGGGGATGATCGCCCTCTACGCCGCGATCGGGAGCTATTCTCCCGCGTCGGGCAAGAGTTTCAAAAATTTCGCCTATCTCTGCGTCCTCCGAAGAATTTACAGCTATCTGCGCTTTGTCAGCCGCAGAACGGCGGAGGGCTCGGACGTCGATCCGGACAGCATCGCCGAAGGGGAGACGCCCGAGGAGCTTCTTCTCATCGGAGAATCGGACGAGGAGTTCCGTCTGCGCCTCATGCGGGCGCTCTCCGACTTCGAATTCCGCGTCGTGACGATGTACCTCGAGGGGCTCAGCTACGCCGAGATCTCCGAGGCGACGGGGAAACAGATCAAAAGCATCGACAACGCCCTCGCCCGCGCCAAGCGCAAGCTGCAGCGCGCGTTCGCGGAGTCGTAAGGAGCAAGTATGCCGCATCTATCGCTGTACCGAAAATTCCGCCCCGACACCTTCGATAAGATCGTGCGGCAGGAGCACGTCGTGCGCATCCTCCGCAACCAGATCGGGCAGAACGCCGTCGGGCACGCCTATCTCTTCACCGGTCCCCGCGGAACGGGTAAGACGAGCGTCGCCCGCATCTTTGCGCGCGCCGTCAACTGCGAACACCCCGTAAACGGGTCGCCCTGCGGGACGTGCGCCACCTGCCGCGCCCTCGCGGAGGGGTCGCTCGACATCACCGAGATCGATGCCGCCTCCAACAACGGCGTGGGGGAAATGCGCGACCTGCGCGAAAAAGTGCAATATCCGCCCGTCACGGGAAGATATAAAGTGTACATCGTCGACGAAGTGCACATGCTGACGGACAGCGCCTTCAACGCCCTCTTAAAGACGCTCGAGGAGCCGCCCGCACACGCCATCTTCATCTTGGCGACCACCGAACCGCAGAAGATCCCCGCGACCATTCTCTCGCGGTGCATGCGGCTCGACTTCAAGCTCATTCCCGAGGAGGACCTCGAACGCCACCTCACGGCCATTCTCGACGAGATCGGAAAGCCCTACGAAAAGGAGGCGGTCGCCGCGATCGCCCGCGCGGGGGCGGGTTCCGACCGCGACATGCTCTCCGTCGCCGAGGCGTGCATCGTCTACTCGGATAAACTCACCTACGACGCCGTCTGTTCGGTGCTCGGCGCGGCGGACTTCCGCGAGACGGCGAAGCTCGTCTCCGCCATGCTCTCCTCCGAGATGGGGACGGCGATCTCCGTCGCCGAGGGGGTGCTTGCGGAGGGGAAGTCGGTGGGCGTCCTCTTCAAGGATATCCTCACCCTTTTAAGCCGCATCACCGTCGCCAAGACGTGCAGAAACGCCGAGGCGCTCCTCTCCCTCCCCAAAGAGCTCTTTGCGCTCGTCAAGGAGATTTCAGACGGCGCCTCCGAGCGGGCGATCCTCCGCGCAACGGAGATCTTTGCGCGCACGGAGAGCGAACTCCGCTTCGTCTCTTCGCCCCGCATTTCGCTCGAGACGGCGATCCTTCGGGTTGCCTGCCCCGAGAGCGAACAGGACGTCGACGCCCTCCTCGTGCGGGTGGACCGTCTCGAAAAACAGCTCAAAGAGGCGGCGGAGGCGGCAAAGAACGCCCCTCCCGCCCCCAAAATACGGGAAACCGCACCGAAACGGGAGAAAGAGGTCCCGCCCCAAGCGGAGGACTATTCGTTCCCCGACGAGGAGCCCGTGTTCGAGGAGGCGTACTTCTCCGACCCCGCCCCGTCGCCCCGAACGGCAGAGCCCGCCGCACCCAAACCTACGGCGGAGCCCGTAAGACCCGCGGCAGAGCCCGTAAAGCCCGCGGCGGAGGTCCCGCCCAAACCCGCGGGAGGGGGAACGATGACGGCGGAGGAGGCGTTCGGGAAGTTCATGCGGACCCTCCGAAAGACTTCCCGCAACGGCGTTCTCTTCACGATGTGCATGGACCTCGTCTCCTCCTTCGAGGGGGAGAAGCTCGTGTTCGAGACGCCGTCGGAGACGGTATTCCGCGCCCTCAACCGTCCCGAACACATAAAGTCGATGGAGGAGGCGCTCTCCCTTCTCGGGATTTCCGAGTTCGAAGTGCGAAAGAGCGCCGCTTCTCCCAAGGAACAGGACGCGGTGGAAGCGCTCAAGAAAAATTTCGGGGACTACCCCGTGGAGATCAAGTGATCCGCGAAAGGCGGACGGAGGAAAATTATGGCATACGGAAAAGGCGGCAACATGGGGGGCAACATGCAGAACCTCATGAAGCAGGCGCAAAAGATGCAGGAAGAGATGCAGGAGACGGAAAAGCTCCTCGACGAGTGGGAGATCGTCGGCACGGCGGGCGGGGAGGCCGTCGTCGTGTACATGAACGCCAAGAAGGTGATCGACGGCATCGAGATCGACGAATCGGTCATCGACCCCGAGGACGGGGAAATGCTCGAGGACCTCATCCTCGCCGCCGTTCTCGACGGCTACAAGAAGGCGGACGAGGTGTATAAGGAGAAGATGTCGAAGTTCGGCGGCATGGGCGGAATGGGAGGCCTCTTTTAATGGATGTCTTTATCGAACCCATCGGACGGCTCATGAACGAATTCTCCAAGCTGCCCGGCGTGGGGAAAAAGACCGCCCAGCGCTACGCCTACCGCGTGATCTCGATGTCCGAGGAGGAGGCACGCAGCTTCTCCGAGGCCATCCTCGACGTCAAGCGCCGCATCCGCTTCTGCAAGATCTGCGGCAACTTCACCGAGGACGAGACCTGCGCCATCTGCCGCACGCGCGACAAATCGGTCATCTGCGTCGTCAAGGAGCCAAAGGACGTCGTCGCGCTTGAAAAACTGCACGAGTTCGAGGGCGTCTATCACGTCCTCCACGGCGTCATCGACCCGATGAACAACGTCGGTCCCTCCGAGATCCGCGCAAAGGAACTTATCGACCGCGTCGGAGAGGGCGGCGTCCGCGAAGTCATCATGGCGACCAATCCCGACGTCGAAGGGGAGGCGACCGCGCTCTACCTCGCAAGACTTATTAAGCCGCTCGGCGTCAAGGTGACGCGCATCGCGCACGGCGTCCCCGTCGGCGGCGAACTCGAATATACCGACGATCTCACCCTCTCCCGCGCATTGCAGGAGAGAAAGGAGCTTTAATGAAAATTTCCGTGCTCGGCTGCGGCCGCTGGGGCTCGTTTATCGCGTGGTACCTCTCGAGGAAGGGGAACGAGGTCGTAAACTGGGGCCCCGAAGATTCCGAGTCCTACCGCGTTCTCAAAGAGACGGGGCGGAACGAATACGTCGCCCTCGACAAGGGCATCACCCTCACCGCCGACCTCGAACAGGCAATAAAAGGCGCAGAAGTTATCGTCATCTCCATCTCCTCGCAGGGGCTTCGCGGCTTCATGAAGGAGATCCTCCGCTATCCCGTGGAGGGCAAGGCGTTTGTCCTCTGCATGAAGGGGATCGAGGCGGAGACGGGCAAGCGCCTCTCGGAGATCCTCGTAGAGAGCGGCATTCCCGCCGACCGCATCGCCGTCTGGGTGGGCCCCGGGCACATCCAGAGCTTCGTGCAGGGCATTCCCAACTGTATGGTCATCGACTCGGAGAACCCCCGCCTCAAGCGCTTCCTTGCCGATTCCTTCCGCTCCGAGCTCATCCGCTTTTACTACGGGGAGGACCTCATCGGCACCGAGATCGGCGCGGCCGCCAAAAACGTGATGGGGATCGCGGCGGGCGTGCTCGACGTCGTGTGCGTTCCCTTGAAGGGGCCGCTCATGTCCCGCGGGGCGCGGGAGGTCGCACGGCTCATCAAGGCGATGGGGGGGAACGAGCTCTCCGCCTACGGACTTGCCCATCTCGGCGACTACGAGACGACCCTCTTTTCGCCCTATTCCCACAACCGCATGTACGGCGAAATGCTTGCGAAAGGGGAGCGGTTCGGAAAGCTCGCCGAGGGGGTCGCCACCTCCCGCGCGATGCAGATCCTCGGGAAAAAGTACGGCGTGGATCTTCCGATCACCGACGCCGTCGCGACCGTCTGCTACGGCGTCGGGGAGGATGCGAAGCGCTGTCGGGAGGCGATCGAAGCGCTCTTCACCCGCCCGCCCAAGACCGAGATGTACGAGTAAAAAACCGCCCGAAAGTCGAATAATTCCGCCGATTTGAAGTATTATGTCAGACGTAAATACGGCAGCGGACGGAAGAAAACATAGGATTCGAAATTTTGAAAATCGCGCAAAAATGCACGAAAAACCCGCAAAAATCATCAAAATTGCCCTATTATGCGTGACATAATACGGCAAAAACAGGAGAAAAATCATGGCAGAAGAGTTCGAGACGGAAAGCGGTGCGTTTCAGCCGCCTTTCCCCGAAGAAAATACGCCCGAGGCGGGCGCGGAGGGCAAGTTCCTCTTCGGAACGCGCATCCGCATCGACGGGGCGCTTCAGAAGCGCCTCCTTAAAAATCTCAAAATTTTCGCCGTCCTCTTTTGCGTCTTTGCGGCGGCCTTTCTCTTTTTCGGGATCGCGGCTCTTTTCCTCGTCGAAGGGGAGGAAGAGATAAGCGGCGCCGTCTATTTCTTTGTGCTTGCGGCGATCCTTGCGCTTCTTGCGGGGCTGTACTTTTACATGTACTTCAAGAACGCAAGGCACGCGGAGCGGCTTGCCTTCACAAACGTCTACGACTTTTTCGAACACGGCGTCCGCGTGCGCTCCGAGCGGCGGGACGGGGACACGGCGGGGGAGGTCTTTCTCCGCTACACCGACTTTTTCAAGGTGCGAGAGAAGAGGCGGTTCTTCCTCCTCTATCCCAATTCGGCGACGGCGTATCCCGTCGACAAACAGGCGATCACCGAGGCGGAGGCGGAGGCGCTTCGCGGCGTTCTTCCCCTCAAAAGAGGCAAATAGGCGGCGGGGGAAAGAGGAATTTTCGGGAAATTTTCAAAAAAAATTCACTTTTGCCCGAAGAATGCTTGACAACGTCCGCAAATTCGTTTATGATATTCCCGTTGTACACGGGGGCGTAGCTCAGTCGGTTAGAGCGCTTGCTTGACATGCAAGAGGTCACA
>CANQQM010000041.1 GCA_947626005.1 uncultured Clostridia bacterium | reverse complement strand
ATCGGCTCTCCGACTTCGCCGTCCTCATGCGCATCAACGCCCTCACCCGCTCCTACGAGCAGGAATTCACCAAGTACGGCATTCCCTACAAGGTGTTCGGCGGCTTCAAGTTCTTCGAACGAAAGGAAATCAAGGACGCTCTCGCCTATCTTCGCGTCGTCGCCAATCCCTTCGACAGCGAAGCGCTCATGCGCATTATCAACGTGCCGCGGCGGGGGATCGGCGAAAAGACGGTGCTTGCCCTCTTCGACTATGCGGAGCGGGAGGACGTTTCGCTGTACGACGCCGTCCTCGACTGCGACCGCGCGGGCGTCACTTCCGCGGCCGCCGAAAAACTCCGCGCATTCGGTGCGTACATCAAAGAGCTCGTCGTCCTCTCCCAGACGGTGGACGTCAAAGAGCTCGTCGGCCACCTTCTCGACACTTCGGGCATGTACGAACAGTACGCCGACGATTCGGACGAGAGCGTCACGAAGCGCGCCAACCTCGACGAATTTCGCAACTCCGTCGAAGAGTTCGTCCGGATGAACGAGGGGGCGGCGCTCTCCGATTACCTCCAACAGATCACCCTCTATTCGGACACCGACGAGATGGACGAAGGGGAATATGTGACGATCGCGACCATCCACGCCGTAAAGGGGCTCGAATTCCGCTGCGTGTTCCTCGTCGGACTGGAGGAAAACGTCATGCCCGCCGCCCGTTCCATCGGGGAGAAGGGCGGGCTCGAGGAGGAGCGTCGGCTCCTCTACGTCGCCATCACAAGGGCAAAGGAGCGGCTGTACCTCACCCGTTCCCGCAGCCGCTACCTCTATGGGAGAAGGGAGCCCGCCGTCCGTTCCCGCTTCATCGACGAACTGCGCAACGAACTTCATATCCCCGCTTCGGCGGGGCAGCGCTACCGCCCCGTACCGGACAGTTCTTCCGCCTATCGCAGATACGGCACGCCGGGGTATTCCTACGGGGAGGAAAACAACTACTACAACGGCGGCCGCTACACCTACAGCGCCCCGCGGCGGGTGTACGAGGAGCCGAAGTCGGAGACGCTCGGCACCTTCGGCGGGACGAACAGACCCCCCGCGCACTACGGAAATGCGGGCTACACGCCCGAAACTTCGCGGGAGCGGAAGGATACTTCGGGCTTCGAAGTGGGCGTCCGCGTCCGTCATCCCCGCTTCGGCGAAGGGGTGATCGTCGCGACCCGCGGGCTCGAGAGCAATCTCATCGTCACCGTCCGCTTTACGCAGGCGGGAAATAAAGATCTTGCGGCGGCGCTTGCCCCGCTCGAGATCGTCGGGAGGGAATAAAGATGCAGGAACGCATGCGGGAACTTGTCAAGATCCTCAACCGTTGGGCGTACGAGTACTACGTTTTGGACGATCCGAGCGTGCCCGACAGGGAGTACGACCGCCTCTACGACGAACTCTGCGCGCTCGAGAGGGAGACGGGCGTCGTTTTGCCCGATTCCCCGACCCGCCGTGTCGGCGGGGAGCCCGTCAAGGCGTTCGAGCGGCACCGCCACATCGCGCGGCTCTTCAGCCTCGACAAGGCGGTGACGACGGACGAACTCTCCGCCTTCTTCACCCGCGCCGAAAAGGCGGGGGAGGCGACCTTCACCGTCGAATACAAGTACGACGGGCTGACCGTCTGCCTCACCTACGACAAGGGAAAATTTGTCCGTGCGACGACGCGGGGCAACGGCACCGAGGGGGAGGACGTGACGGCGCAGGTGCTCACCATTCCCTCCTTCCCGCTCTCTATCTCCTATCAAGGGACGCTCGAGGTGCGGGGGGAAGCGGTCATCCGCCTCTCCGTGCTCGAAAAATACAACGCGGCGCACCCCGACGAACCGCTCAAGAACGCACGCAATGCGGCGGCGGGGGCCATAAGGAACCTCGACCCGTCCGTCACCCGTTCCCGCGGGGCGGAGATCCTCTTTTACGACGTCAACTACATGAGCGATTCCCCCGTCAAAACGCAGTGCGAGGCGATGGAGTTTTTGCGCCGCGAAGGGTTCAAAATCTACCCCCATTTCCGCATTTGCACGAATTTCGACGAAATTTTGCAGGCGATCGAAGAGATCGAAGTGGGGCGGCGGAACATCGATGTTTTGACGGACGGCGCCGTCGTCAAAGTCAACGAAGAGGAGATCCGAAGCGCGATGGGGGCGACCGATAAATTCCCCCGTTGGGCGATCGCCTACAAGTTCGAAGCCGAGGAGGCGGAGAGCACGGTGGAGCGCGTATTCTGGCAGGTCGGGCGGACGGGGAAGCTGACGCCGCTTGCCGAGATCGCCCCCGTCGAGCTCGCAGGGGCGACCGTGCGCCGCGCCACCCTCAACAACTACGGCGACCTCACGCGGAAGGACGTAAAAGTGCACTCTCGGGTGCTCGTCCGCCGCTCCAACGAAGTCATTCCCGAGATCCTCGGCGCGGTGGAGCATGTCGAGGGGAGCATTCCCGTCGAAAAGCCCGCCCTCTGTCCCTTCTGCGGGAGCGCGGTGAAGGAGGTCGGCGCCAATCTTTTCTGCACCAACCCCGCCTGTCCGCCCCGCGTCGTGCAAAAACTCACCCATTACTGTTCGAAAAACGCCGCCGACGTCGAGGGCATGTCCGAGGCGACCCTCACCCTCCTCGAGAGGGAGCGCGGGGTGCGGCGGTTCTCCGACCTCTACGCCCTCCGCGCCGAAGATTTCGACGGGCTCGAGGGGTTTAAGGAAAAGAAGGTGGGCAATCTTCTCTCCGCCATCGAGGGGAGCAAGCACATCCCGCTCGACCGCTTCCTGTATGCGATCGGCATCGACGGGATCGGTCGGGTCGCCGCGCGCGATCTTGCGGAATACGGGAGCGTCGAAAAGGTCGCCTCCCTCACCTACGACGAGCTCGTCGCGCTCGAAAACGTGGGGGACGTGACTGCAAATTCCATACTTTCCTACTTTGCGGACGAGGAAAACAGGGAGGAACTTTCCCGCCTCTTTGCGGCGGGGGTCGAACCGTTTGTCCGTGCGCGGGTGACGACGGGCGCGTTCGCGGGGAAGAAGGTCGTTCTGACCGGCACCCTCTCCTCGATGGCCCGCCCGGAGGCGCAGAAGCGCATCGAGGCGCTCGGCGGCACCTGTCAGAGCGCGGTGACCTCCGCGACCGACCTTGTCATCGCGGGGGAGAAGGCGGGGAGCAAGCTCGACAAGGCCAAAAAGCTCGGGATCGCCGTCATCGGAGAGGAAGAATTCCTCGCAATGCTCTCCTGAGCGCAAACTTCGCCGAAAATTTTCATGAAAAAACTTGACCGCCTTCGCGCGCGTGTGGTATAATTAAAATAATTATCGGAACACAGTGCGAGGGCGGATGCTTTTATGTACAGCATGACGGGTTACGGCAAGGGCGAATTCCGCGAAGGCGGCGTCGAACTCACCGTGGAAGTAAAGTCGGTCAACAACCGGTATCTCGACGTGGCGGTCAAGTGTCCGCGCGTCTTTCTTGCGTATGAGGAGAACATCCGCGCCCTCATCCGCGGGGAGATGTCCCGCGGGCATGTCGACGTCTACGTCAACTTCTCCGACCGCCGCGAACGGGAAAAGTCGCTTGCGGTCGACCTCTCCCTTGCCCGCGCCTACGTTGCGGCGAGCGAGGCGCTCCGTCGGGAGTTCCCGGGGCTGCACGACGACGTGAGCCTCGGCTTCCTTCTCCGCCAGCCCGACGTCGTAAAACAGGAGGAAGCGGGGGAGGACGATTCCCTTCTTCCCACCCTCGAGGAGGCGACAAGGCGGGCCCTTTCCGCCCATTCCGCGATGCGCCGTGCCGAGGGGGAACGCCTCATGTCCGACCTCGACGCCCGCATGGAGACGATTTCCGCCCTGCGCGACAAGATCGCCTCCCGTGCGCCCCTCGTCGCCGAAGAGTATCGGAAAAAGCTCACCGAGCGCATTTCGGAATACCTTTCGGGCAAAGTCGACGAGACGCGCATCCTCACCGAGGCCGCGGTCTATTCGGACAAGTGCAACATCGACGAGGAACTCACCCGCCTTTCTTCCCACCTTGCGGCCTACCGCGCCGTCCCGCGGGACGGGGCAATGGGGCGCAAGCTCGACTTCCTCGTACAGGAATTCAACCGCGAATGCAATACGATCTGCAGTAAATCCAACGACAAGGAGATCACGTCGCTCGCCCTCGCCATGAAGAACGAGATTGAAAAGGTGCGCGAGCAGATCCAGAATTTAGAGTGATGGAAGACGTAGTTTTCTGTATTTCAGGGCCTTCGGGGGTCGGGAAGGGGTCGCTCGTGAGAGAGCTCGTCCGCACCGATCCCACGATCGCGTTAAGCGTTTCGTGCACGACCCGCGCCCCGCGCCCCGGGGAGACGCACGGCGTCGAGTACTTTTTCGTCTCGCGAGAGGAATTCGAGAAGGGCATCGCCGAGGGGGCGTTCATCGAGTACGACGAGCACTTCGGCAACTACTACGGAACGCCGCGGTCGTATGTGCGGAAGCTCCTCGCCGAGAAGAAGTCCGTCATTCTCGAGATCGACGTCGTCGGGACGCTCAACGTGAAGGCGTGCCATCCGAAGGAGATGCGCGTCGTCGCCATTCTCATCGTACCGCCTTCGGACGAGGCCCTCTCCGACCGCCTCCGCCACCGCGGCTCGGAAACGGAGGAACAGCTCGCCCTGCGCCGCGAACGCGTCGCCTACGAGCTCGGCAAGGCAAAGGAGTACGACTATGTGGTCGTCAACGACGTGTTCGTGACGGCCGTAGAGGAGATCCGCGCCATCATCAAAAACGAAATAAACCGCAAGTGAGGTGAAAATATGATCAACGAACCGTCGGTAGACGCTCTCGTGAGAAAACTCGGAACGGAGGAGGAACCCGTTTCCCGCTATGAACTGTGCGTCGTGATCGCCAAGCGCACCCGCCAGATCATCGAACAGATGCAATCCACGGGCGCAACGGAACTCCCCGGCAAGCAGAAGGAGATCGTTCTTGCGTGTCAGGAAGTCATGAACGGAAAGTTCAAGAGCACGAGAGACTAAAAGAACGCCCCGCGCCAAACGGGGCGCTTTTTTCGCGGACGGCGTCCGCCTTTTCCTATGTATGCGGAAGTCATCGTAGACATCGCGCACAGCGACGTCGATAAGATCTTCGATTATGCCTGCGGCGGCGACGTCGTGCGGGGCATGCGGGTCGTCGTCCCCTTCGGAAGAGGGGTGACGACGGGCTTTGTCATGCGCATCAAAGAGGAGACTTCCGTCCCGCCCGAAAAGGTCAAAAAAATTGTTCGGCGGGAGGAGGAACTTCCCGCCCTCACCGAAGAATCGCTCTTCCTCGCCGAAAAGATCGCCTCCCGCTACCATGTGCCGATGGCGCTCACCCTCCGCCTCTTTCTGCCCTCCGAAATGCGGACGGGAAAGGTGAGTGAACGCTACCGCACCGTCGCCTTCCTCAAGGAAGGCCCCCTCGAGCTTCCGTCCCGCGCCAAACGGGCGGAAGAGCTTGTCGAATTCCTCCGCGAAAACGGGGAACAGGACACGGCGTTTTTGCGAAAACAGTTCGGGGGCGCCCTCGATACCCTCATAAAACGGGGGGCGGTCGTCACCCAAAAGAAGCGGGTCTTTCGCGACCCCTACGCGGGGAGAGAGGGGGAGCGCGCCGAGCACACCCTCACGAATGCCCAGCGGGCGGCGGTCGAGGCCGTCAAGACGACGCAAAAGACGGTCACCCTCATCCACGGCGTCACGGGGAGCGGAAAGACGGAGATCTACCTCGACCTCATCTCGGACGCTCTCGCCCGCGGCAAGACGGCGATCTTCCTCGTCCCCGAAATTTCTTTGACCCCGCAGATGCTTCTGAAACTTCGTTCCCGCTTCGGGAGCGCGGCGGCCATTCTCCACAGCGGCCTTTCGGCGGGGGAGCGGTTCGACGAGTGGATGCGCCTTCGGGAGGGGAGCGCCCGCATCGCGATCGGGGCCCGTTCGGCGGTGTTCGCCCCCGTCGAATCGGTGGGGATCATCGTCATCGACGAGGAGCACGACGGGAGCTACAGTTCGGAGAGCGCCCCGCGCTACAGGACCTTCGACATCGCCCGTCTCCGCGCAAAATACAACGGCTGCAAGCTCGTTCTCGGCAGCGCGACGCCCTCCGTCGAGACCTACCGCCGCGCCAAGGAGGGGGAGTTTTCGCTCGTCACCCTTCCCGACCGCATCAATGCGCGGCCGCTTCCCGAAGTTCAGATCGTCGACATGCGGCGGGAGGTGCGCCGCGGCAACGCTTCGCCCTTTTCCGCCCTCCTTCGGGAACGGCTCGGAAAATGCCTCGAAGAGGGCAATCAGGCCATCCTCTTTCTCAACCGCCGCGGGTATTCGCAGACCGTCATCTGCCGCGACTGCGGCTACGTCGCGAAGTGCGAACACTGCGACGTTTCCCTCACCTATCACAGCGACGAGGACTGCCTCAAATGCCACTATTGCGGCACAAAATACAGAATGCTTCCCGCCTGCCCCGAATGCGGCGGACGGCACATCAATTACGTCGGAACGGGCACCCAGCGCATCGTCGGGGAGCTGAAAAAGCTCTTCCCCGCGGCGCGCGTCCTCCGCATGGACGTCGACACGACGAGCGGGAAGGAGGGGCACTTCCGCATCTTGAGCCGCTTTGCGGCGCGCGAGGCGGATATCCTCGTCGGGACGCAGATGGTGGCGAAGGGGCACGACTTCCCGTCCGTCACCCTCGTCGGCATCCTCGACGCGGACATGAGCCTGCACTTCCCCGACCACAGGAGCGGCGAACGCACCTTCCAGCTCGTGACGCAGGTCGCGGGGCGGAGCGGGAGGGCAAGCGCCCCCGGGGAGGTCGTCCTCCAGACGTACGATCCCGACAACTACATCCTGCGCTTTGCGGCGGCGTACGACTACGAGGGCTTTTACGCCCACGAGATCGGCATGCGCGCCGCGACCAACTTCCCGCCCTTTGCGCGCATCGTCCGCGTGATGGTGACGGGGGAGGAGGAATCGGAGACGGTGGAGGCCCTCCGCGAGGTCTACACCCTTCTCAACGAAATTTACGAGGCCGAACGCGACCGCTTCCTCTTCTTCAACCGGATGCATGCGCCCGTTCGGCGCATCCAGAATAAATTCCGCTATCAGGTGCTCATGCGGCTCACGGACGGCGGGATCTTAAAAGAGATCTATTCCGCGTGCGACAAAGTCAAACGCAAAGGGGTCCTCGTCTACGTCGAGGAGGACCCGAGCAATCTGAGCTGAAAGGTTTGAGGTGAAATCATGATCCGTGAAATCGTACAGGTCGGCGATCCCGTTCTGCGCAAGAAATGTGCGCCCGTCGAACGCTTCGACGGGGCGCTCGGAGCCCTTCTCGACGACATGAAGGACACCCTTCTCGACGCCGAGGGGGCGGGTCTTGCCGCTCCGCAGATCGGCGTTCCTCTCCGCGTCGTGGCGGTCAACGTCGAGGAGGGATATTTCGAATTCGTCAATCCCGCCTTCGTCTGGCAGAAGGGGGAACAGGTCGGCGCCGAGGGCTGTTTGAGCGTTCGGGGGAAGGCGGGCACCGTCCGCCGTCCCGAAAAGGTGAAGATCGTATTCCGCGACCGCAAGGGCGACCGCTATTCGCTCGTCGCGCGGGGATTTTTCGCCCGTGCCGTCTGCCATGAACTCGACCACCTCGACGGCGTCCTCTATACCGACAAGGCGGAGAACATCCGCGACGCGGAGGACTGATGAAGATCGTCTTTGCGGGGACGCCCGCCTTTGCGCTGCCCGCCCTCTCCCGCCTCGCGGAGGAGGGGAAGGAGGTCGCGGCCGTCCTCACCCAACCCGACCGGCCGCAGGGGAGAAAGCAAATTTTAACGCCCTCCCCCGTCAAGGTCTACGCCTCCGAACACGGGATCCCCGTTCTGCAGCCCGAGCGCCTCAAGGAGGACCTTTCCCCCCTTCGCGAGGTGGGGGCGGAGCTCCTTGTGACCTGCGCCTACGGCCAGCTCCTCACGCAGGAGACCTTGGACCTCTTCCCGATGGGAGTCTGGAATCTCCATGCCTCCCTCCTTCCCGCATACCGCGGCGCGGCGCCCATCGCCCGTGCGATCATGGCGGGGGAGAAGGAGACGGGCGTCACCGTCATGCGGACGGAACTCGGGCTCGACACGGGGGACATCCTCCTTGCCCGCGCCCTTCCCATTTTGGAGACGGACACGGCGGGGACGCTCGGAGAGAAGCTCTCCCGCCTTGCCGCCGACCTTCTCATGGAGGCCCTTCCGCGCATCGAGGCGGGGGCGCCCCTTCAAAAACAGGGGGAGGGCTTT
Organism: uncultured Clostridia bacterium; assembly: GCA_947626005.1. GTDB lineage: Bacteria > Bacillota > Clostridia > Christensenellales > Borkfalkiaceae > Gallimonas. The sequence continues at coordinate 4,886 of CANQQM010000041.1, read as the reverse complement.
GTCTGCAAAAAAGTACAGCGGACGGAGGTGGATTTCACCCGTCCCGCAAGGGAGGTCTCGGCGCTCATCCGCGGGCTCTCTCCCTCTCCCGCAAGCTATGCGACGGTGGGCGGCCTCACCCTCAACTTCTACTTCGCGGAGGAAGTTCCCTCGGCACCCGAAGGGGAAGCTGGGGAAGTCCTCTTCGCCGACCCTTCGCGGGGGCTCGTCGTCCGCTGCGGCGAGGGCGCCGTGCGGATTCGGGAATTGCAGCCGTCGGGCGGGAAGCGGATGGGGGACCGCGATTTCTGCAACGGAAGAAAGATCGGGCAAGGAGCGCGCTTTGAACCCGTTTTATGAATCTTACCGCGTCCTCGAGCGGGTGTACCGCGACGGGGCGCATCTGAAGATCGCACTCTCGGACGTTCCCGAAGGGGAGCGGGCGCGGGCGGCGAAACTTTCCTACGGCGTCCTCGAGCACGACGCCTATCTCTCCCTCTGCATCAAGACTTTTGCAAAGAGGGCGCCGAAGCCCGCCGTCGGCATCATCCTCAAAATCGCCCTTTTCGACCTTATCTTTCTCCGCCGTCCGCGGCACCTTGTCACCGACCTTGCGGTCGAGCTTACAAAGCGCGTCGGAAAGGCGGGGGCGGGCGGCTTTGTCAACGCCTTCCTCCGTTCCTTCGACGAGGGGAAAGTGACGCTCCCCGCGGGGGACGAGGGGCTTTCTATCGAGAGCAATTTCCCCCTCTTTGCCGTTCGGCTCCTCAGGGAGGATTACGGCGACCGCGTGAAGGACATCGTCATGGCGAAAAGCGGCGGCGTCAGCGTCCGCTTCGAGCGCGGCATGGAAAATTATCTCTCCCGCGAGCACGCCGATACCCCCTTCGGGGAGGTCAAACTCTTCAAGAATTTTGCGCGGGACGGGGGATTCGACCGCGGCGACTACACCTTCCAGTCGGTGGGCTCCGTCGCCGTCTGCGCCGCCGTCGAGAGCTGTGAAACCCTCCTCGACGCCTGCGCCGCGCCCGGGGGGAAGTCCGTCCTCCTCGCAAAGCGCTGCAAATTTATTACGGCGTGCGAACTGCATCCGCACCGCGTCGAACTCATAAAGAGCTACGCCTCCCGCATGGGGGCGGAGAACGTTGCCGTCCTTCAAAAGGACGCCACCCGCTTCGACCCCGCTTGGGAGGGGGCGTTCGACGGCGTCTTGTGCGACGTGCCCTGTTCGGGGCTCGGAACGGTCGCGGAGAATCCCGACCTCGCCTTAAATAAAAAGGAAGGGGACCTTTTGGAGCTCTGCCGCCTGCAGCGCTCGATCCTCTTTAACTGCGCCCGCTATGTGAAGAAGGGCGGCGCGCTGTACTATTCGACCTGCTCCGTCCTCCCGCAGGAGAACGACGGCGTAGTCCGGGCATTTCTTTCGGAAAACGGCAGCTTCGAGGTCGAGGAGGTCACCTCCCCCCTTGCCCACGAAAAAACGCCCTTCGGGCTTCGGTTCTTGCCCGACAAGGCGTTCGGCGCGGGATTTTTCGTCTCCAAGATGAGGAGGAAGGCATGAAGCGCATTTTGCAGGACGCAAGTTTCAAAGAGCTTTCTTCCCTTGTCCTTGCGGCGGGGGAGAAGTCCTTCCGCGCCCGTCAGCTCTACGAGGGGCTGATGCAGGGGAAGAAGATCTCCGAGATCCCCGTCTCCGCAACGCTGCGGGCAAAACTTCTCGAAGAATACGAGGACGAACCCGTAAAGATCAAGGAGACCTTTCTCTCGGAGGACGGGACGAGGAAGTTCCTCTTCGAGCTCTCGGACGGCAACCTCATCGAGGGCGTCCTCATGCAATACAAATACGGAAACACCCAGTGCGTCTCCACACAGGTGGGCTGCCGCATGGGCTGTAAGTTCTGCGCCTCCACGCTCGGCGGGAGAGTGCGCGATCTCACGGCGGGGGAGATCCTCTCGGAGGTGCTCGTCGTCAACCGTCTCCTCGGCGGAACGCCGAAGGAGAGGAAGGTGACGAACGTCGTCCTCATGGGGAGCGGCGAACCCTTCGACAACTACGAAAACGTCGTGCGGTTTCTTCGCAACCTCACCGCGGGGGAGGGGATCGGCGTGAGCGCAAGAAACGTCAGCCTCTCGACGTGCGGCCTCGTCCCCGAGATGCGCCGCTTTGCGCGGGAGGGGATCCCGCTCACCCTCACCGTCTCCCTCCACGCGACGACCGACGAGGAGCGCCGCCGCACGATGCCCATCGCAAAGCGCTATTCGATTTCCGAGATCCTCTCCGCCTGCGAGGAATACTTTCGGGCGACGGGGCGGCGGTACGTCTTTGAATATACGCTCATTAGCGGAGAGAATTCGGACAGGGCGCACGCCCTCGCCCTTGCCGCACTCCTTAAGGGAAAGCCCTGCCACGTCAACCTCATCCGCCTCAACGAAGTCAAGGAACGGCGGCTTCTTGCGGCGGGGGAGAGGGAGGCAAGAGCCTTTCTTTCCACCCTCGAAAAGGAGGGGATCTCCGCGACCCTCCGCCGCAGCATGGGGGCGGACATCGGCGGGGCATGCGGGCAGCTGAGAAGGTATTATCTCGAGAAAAACCCGCCTTCCTCCCCGCAGAAAGAGGAAGAAGAGGATTGAGAGAGGAAAGCTCCTTAGCCGCGCAAAAAGGGGAAAATCGGCGGAAGATCCGCCCGAAATTGCGGAATTTGAAGGCAAACATAGTACTATGCGTGAAATAGAACTGCGAAAAACAGGGGAGAAATGAGATGATAAAGGTAAAAATTGCGCCGAGTATCCTCGCAAGCGATTTTTCGAAGGTCGGGGAGGAAGTCGCCTCCCTTGAGCGGTGCGGGGCAGACCTCGTGCACTGCGACGTCATGGACGGCACCTTCGTTCCGCCCATCACCTTCGGCGATCAGATGGTGAAGGCCATCCGTCCGCGTACCTGCCTCCCGCTCGACTGCCACCTCATGGTCGTCCATCCCGAGACGCAGTTCGAGGCCTTCCAAAGGGCGGGCGCGGACATCCTCACCATCCACGTCGAGGCATGCGGGAAGAGGACAAACGCCCTCCTTCGCCGCATCCGTGAACTCGGCATGAAGCCCTCCGCGGTCATCAACCCCGAGACGCCCGTCGAGGAAGTTTTCCCCGCCGCCTTGGAGGCGGACATGATCCTTCTCATGAGCGTGCACCCCGGCTGGGGCGGGCAGAAATTTTTGCCCGAGACCCTCAAAAAGATCGAAGCCCTCCGCACCTTCTGCATCCGCGAAGGGAGGGGGGAGCTCGACATCGAAGTGGACGGCGGCGTGACGGCGGAGAACGTCCGCTCCATCCTCTCCGCGGGGGCAAACGTCATCGTCGCGGGGAGCACCGTCTTTCGTGCCGCCGACCGCGCCGCGACCATTGCGAGGCTGCGCGGATGAAGGGGCCGCTTCGCGCCGTCATCCTCCTCAACGGCGAACCCTACCGCGGCGAAATTTCGGCGGAGGGCGCCTACGTCATCTGTTGCGACGGCGCCTATTCGTGGGCGAAGGGGAAGGTGAAGATCGACGAAAATTTAGGGGACTTCGACTCCCTTGAGGAGACGCCCGTTCCCCCGCCCCGCACCCTGTTCCCCTCCGAGAAGAACGAGACGGACGGCGAACTCGCCGTGGATAGAGCATTGGAGCTCGGCGCGAAGGAGCTTCTCTTCTTTGGCGGCGGAGGAGGACGGGAGGACCACTTCCTCGGCAATCTCCACCTTCTCTTCAAGGCGGAGAGGGCGGGCGCTTCCGCTTCCCTCTTCACAAACGGCGCTTGCATTTTCCTTGTAGGGGAAGGGGAACGGCGCTTCCCCTCCAAGAGGGGGCAGACCCTCTCCCTGTTGCCTTTCGGCGGCGACGCGCATATCATGAATATGCGGGGGCTCAAGTACGCGGAGGAGGAACTTTTTCTCCGCTACGGCTCCACCCGCGGGATCTCCAACCTCGCGACGGGCGAAGAGGTCTCGTTTCGGGTGAAGAAGGGGCCGCTCATCGTCATTCTCAACGAGGAGGAAGCATGATCGTCTGCATTAAGCCGCCCTATCCGCTGCGGCGCATCCTTCGGCTCTTTTACAAGCGATGAAATATTTCGATCTGCACTGCGACGCCCTCACTAAGAAGGGCGTCGTTTGCGCCTCAAGCGGGGCGCTCGAGGAGGGCGGCTGTGCGCTCTTGACGCTGGCGGCGTTCGTCCCCGAGCGGGAGGACGCCTTCGGGAGGGCGAATGCCCTCTTCGACAAGTTCGACGCCCTCGTCCTTCGGGAGGGCTGCCGCCCCGTTCGGGGAGCGGAGGACCTTGCGGGGGAGGGGAGGAAAGTCCTTTTGAGCGTCGAGGGCGGCGCGGCGGGGAATATCGATGAGCTCCGCGCCTTCTACCGTCGGGGCGTCCGCATGCTCTCCTTTGTGTGGAACTACGAAAACGCGCTCGGCTTTCCCGTCTTTCCCGACTACGGCAAGATCGCGGCGGGGCGCATCTCCCCCTATGTGCGGGAAAGGGAGCGGGGGCTCAAGCCGCTCGGAAGAGAGCTCCTTTCCGAGATGCTCCGCCTCGGGATGATCGCCGACGTCTCCCACGGGAGCGACGCCCTCTTTTTCGAGGTTGCGGCGGAATGTCGGCGGGCGGGGAAGCCCTTTGTCGCCAGTCATTCGGACGCGGCGGAGATCTGCCCTTGGGCGCGGAACCTGACCGACGGGGAGCTCAAAGCGCTCGGCGATGGGGGCGGGGTCGTGGGGCTCAACTTCTGCGCCGACTTCCTCTCCCCCGTGCAGACGAAGGAGGGGCAGCGGGAGGCCGTCCTCGCGCATGCGCGCCATATTCTGAATGCGGGCGGGGAGGACGTGCTCGCGATCGGGAGCGACTTCGACGGCACGCCGCCCAATCCCTACCTTCCC
>CANQQM010000040.1 GCA_947626005.1 uncultured Clostridia bacterium | reverse complement strand
GGACAGGGAGAAGAAGGCGGCGCGGTTCGTGCTTGCGGCGTGCCTTCTCTCCAAGCCGTACGCCGCGGGGTGCGACCTCACGAAATTTGCCTTTTCGGATGAGGAACACGCCGCCATCGCCTCCTACATCACCGAGGCGCGGAAGTCGGGGCGGGTGCGCCCGAGCGGGATCTTCGATCTCATGTCCCCCGACGGGGAGCTCTCGGAGGTCTTGAACCTCGACTACGGCGACAACCTCGACGGGGAGGAAGCGGCGCGCTACTTCGAAGGGTGTCTGCGCACCCTTGCCCGCGCCTCGCTCGAAGCGAAGATCGCCGCGGAGCGGGAACGCTACGAAGAGACGGACGACGCAGAGGAAAAACGTGCGATTCTTTTAAGGATTGCGGAATACACGAAAAATATGAAAAAAACGGTCGGAGGAAGAGGATGAACGTAACCGATGAAAAGCTCACGGAGCTGATTGAAACGATCGCGGCAAGCTACAAGATGAAGGGGAGCATTTCGACAAACGTCCTGTGCGACCTCCTCGAAAAATACGACTTAAGTCCCCAGCAGATCGAGCAGGTGTATAAGTCCCTGCCCGAGATGGGCGTTTCCATCTTCGACGAGGACGAGCGCGACCGCGAACTCTTCGAACAGGCGCTCTCGGACATCGGGCTCGACGACCCCGTCAAGATGTACTTAAAGGACATCGGGCGGGTGCCCCTCCTTTCGGGGGACGAAGAGATCGAACTCGCCCGCCGCATGCAGGAGGGGGACGAGGCCGCCAAGCGCCGCCTCTCGGAGGCCAACCTTCGCCTTGTCGTCTCCATCGCAAAGCGGTACGTCGGGCGGGGAATGCTCTTTCTGGACCTCATTCAGGAGGGCAACCTCGGGCTCATGAAGGCGGTCGAGAAGTTCGACTACCAGAAGGGATTCAAGTTCTCGACCTATGCGACGTGGTGGATCCGTCAGAGCATCACCCGTGCGATCGCCGATCAGGCGCGCACCATCCGCATCCCCGTCCACATGGTGGAGACGATCAACAAGCTCACCCGCGTCTCGCGCATGCTCCTTCAGGAGAACGGCAGAGAGCCGACCCCCGAGGAGATCGCGGAGGCGATGGAGATCGACGTCCAACGCGTCGTCGAGATCCAGAAGATCGCGCAGGACCCCGTCTCCCTCGAGACGCCCATCGGGGAGGAGGAAGATTCCCACCTCGGCGACTTCATCGAGGACGACAAGACGCAGACGCCGAGCGACAGCGTCACTTTCATCATGCTGAAAAAGGAGCTTCTCGGCGTCCTCGACACCCTCACCCCGCGCGAGGAGAAGGTGCTTCGCCTCCGCTACGGCATCGACGACGGCAAGCCGCGCACCCTCGAGGAAGTGGGCAGGGAGTTCAACGTCACCCGTGAGCGCATCCGTCAGATCGAAGCGAAGGCGCTGCGCAAGCTCCGTCATCCTTCGCGTTCCAAACGGCTGCGCGACTTCCTCAACTGATGCGCATCGACGAGATCTGCGCCCGCCTTACGAAAGCAACCGTTTTCGCCGACGTCGGCTGCGACCACGGCCTCTGCACGAGGTACATGTTCGACAGAAGCCTCTGCGAGAGGGCGTATCTCACCGATGTGAGCAAAAAATGCCTCGAAAAGGCGGAAGCGCTCATGAAGGAGGAGATCGCCTCCGGCCGCTGCATCCCCGTCGTCACCGACGGGCTCGACGGCGTCGGGGAGGAATGCGACCTCGTCCTCATCGCGGGAATGGGCGGGGAGGAAATCGTCTCCATTCTCTCCCGAAGGCCGCTTCCCAAGCGCTTCGTCCTCCAACCCATGAAAAATTCCGAAAAGGTGCGGCGCTTTCTTGTCGGCGCGGGCGCCCGCATCGAAGAGGACGTCACCTTCCGCGACGGAAAGATCTTCTACGACCTTCTCACGGGATGGGGCGAGGGGGGAGACGAATACACCGACTACGAATTCCGCTACGGGCGGGACAACCTTAAGTCTTCGCCCGCCGCCTTCCTCGAAAAACTGTGCGCCGAGCGGGAAAAACTGCGCCGCCGCCTCTTTCACGGAGGGCAGATGAAGGCCGAAAACCGAGAACTGCTTCTCGGAAAACTCTACGAAACGGAGATGATCCTCGATGCAATTGAAGGAGATCTATGAAACCGTCGACCGCCTCGCGCCCTTTGCGCTCTCCAAGGAGTACTGCGCAAAGTTCGGCGCCTACGACAACAGCGGCGTCCTCGTCGACTGCGGCGGCGAACACAAAAAACTGCTCTTTTCTCTCGATTTGACCTCCGAAGCCGTGCGCCTTGCGGAGCGGGAGGGGGCGGACTGCATCCTCACCCATCATCCCGCCATCTTCCGCGGACTGCTCTCCGTGAAGGAGGGGGGAGAGGGCGGCGCCCTTCTCCGCTGCATTCGGGCTGGGATCTCCGTCCTCTCGGCGCACCTCAACCTCGACTGCGCCGAAGGGGGGATCGACGACGCCCTGATGCGCGGCCTTAACGGGGAGGCGCCCCTTGCCGTAAAAGACGTCCTCTCGGGCGGCGGCTACGGCAGAGTGTACGACGTGCCCGAAACCGACCTTTCCGCCTTTTCGGCGCACATTCGGGAGACCTTTCGAACTTCCCGCCTTCTCACCTACGGGGAGGGAAGAGTGAAACGGGTCGCGAGCTTTTGCGGCGCGGGCCTCGGGGAGGGCGAACTCGACTTCGCAAAGGAACACGGCGCGGATACCGTCGTCTCCTCGGACGCAAAACACCACCTTCTCGTCGCGGCGGCGGAGGCGGGGCTCAATACGGTGCTTCTCACCCATTACGCCGCGGAAAACTACGGATTCATGCGCTTTGCCCATCGGGTGGCGGAAGTGGCGGGGCTTCCCGCCGTCTACTTCACCGACGAGCGCTTTCTATAACAACAAGAAGGAGTAAAATTATGCCGGTTTCGAACGAATTATTGGAATACCAGAAGATCGACGGAGAGCTGAGAAAGATCGAACAGCAGCTTGCGTCGGGCGAGGAGCGCAAGAAGTATCTTCAGGCGCGCAAGATCATGAAGACGGCGCTCGACCGCTTGGACATCCTCGACCGCCGCGCCGCCGAACTTTGCCGCATGCGCGACGATCTTTCCGCCCGCGTGGAGGAGACGGATAAAAGCATCGCCGAATTCTCCGACCTCGACGAGATGATCGCGGGAGGGGCGGACGTCTCCTTCTACAAGAAGAACGTCCAGCAGCTCCTCGACGGCCTCCGCGCCGCAAAAGGGGAGCTTCAGAAGCTCCTTGCCGAGATCGACGCCGTCACCGCCGAGTACAAAAAACTCATGGAGACGGGCCGTCAGGCGAACAAGCAATACAAGGAGAACAAGGAAAAGGCGGACGCGATCGAAAAGTCGCACGAAGGCGAGATCGGCGAACTCAAAGCAAAACTTGCCGAAGTGGGGAAGAAGATCGATCCCAAGATCCTTGAGTTCTATTCGGCCAAGCGGCGGGAGGGCATTTTCCCCGTCGTCGTGCCGCTCCGCAACGATTCCTGCGTGTGCGGCATGGGCCTTCCCCTCGACCAGCGCTCCAAGCTCGCGGGCGGGAACATGATCGAATGCGAACACTGCCGCAGATTCCTCTATAAACAGTGACCTTAAAGTCACGCGCGCGGAGGTCGTCGGCATAGGATGAAAGCATGCAATCGCTTCTTGCCGCCGTCTCCCTCCGCCGCATCGCGGAGAATGCGAAAGCCGTTCAAAGGATCGCAAAAAAGCCCCTCCTTGCCGTCGTCAAGGACGACGCCTACGGACACGGCGCGATCCATGTCTCTCTCGCGCTCGAACCCTTCGTCTCGGGCTTTGCCGTTGCGACGGTCAACGAGGGCGCGGCGCTCCGCCTCGGCGGGGTGCAAAAAGAGATCCTCGTCCTCACGCCCCCGCTCTGCAGGGAGGAGGGGCTCCGCGCGGAGGCCTATTCCCTCCTTTCGACGCTCGACAGCGCCGCGACGCTTCATTTCGGCGTAAAAAGGGTGCACCTTGCCGTCAATACGGGCATGAACCGCTACGGCGTTCGGCCGAGCCGCGTCGGCCAACTCCTCAAGAGGGCACAGGAGGAGGGGGTGCTTGTCGAGGGGGTGTATTCCCACCTCTTCGACCCGTCGGACGGCGGGGCGGCCGAAAAACAGGCGGCGTACTTTGCGGAGGCTGCGGCGCGGGTCAAAGAGAGCTTTCCCGCGGCAAAGAGCCACCTTTCGGCAACGGGCGGGCTTCTTCTTCCCATCGAGGCGGATCTTGTCCGCTGCGGCCTTGCCCTCTACGGTTACTCCCAAAGCGGACTTCCCGTCCGCCCCGCGATGAAGATCTACGCCGCGGTCTCTTCCGCCCGAACGGCCTTCGGGGAGGGGATCGGCTATGCGCGGGCAAACAGGCCCTATTCCGCCCTCCACACCCTGCGGCTCGGCTACGGCGACGGCTTCTTCCGCGAGGGGGGACTTTCCGCCGTCGGCAAGCTCTGCATGGATGCCTGTGTGCGGGAGGGAAGGGGAACGGCGGGCACCCGCCGCCTTATACTGCGCGACTTCGAGGCCTACGCCCGCGAACACAATACGAGCGTCTACGAGGTCCTCGTCAACGTCGCACGAAAAGCAGAACGCAAATACCAACGCTGAAAATGCGGAATGGGGTACGAAAAACCTTCCGCATCGAGGAGGGAATCATGCTGAATGAAGCGCCCAAAAAGGCCAAACCCAAGAAGGACTATTCCGATCCCACCAAGTGGCAGCTCTTCTGGCGTACCCAACGGGAATGCCTGCGCCGCTCGGTCACGCCCTATCTCATGTATCTTTTCATGAGCTTACTTCTCCTTGCCTGTCAGACCATCGACTCGAATGGGACAAGCGCCGTCGAGATCGTCCTCGGCATTCTCTGCATCGCGGGCGGGGCGTTCTTCAACGCACACCTTTGCTACAACTACGGCATCTTCCACTACGGCGCCTACGTCGCGGGGAAACTTCATAGGAGGAACAAGGCATTCGGCATCCCCTCGGGCGGCGACCACCGCCCCGAGCGCGAATACCGCCCTTGGAAGGGCTTCCTCATCGGATTCTACATCGGGCTTCCCGTCGCCTTTCTCGGCATCCTCGCGGGGGCGCTCCCCGTGAGCACCCTCATGGGCTACGCCTACTACGCCTTTGCGATGTTTGCGGGCTGGGCGATCATTCCCATCACGTGGTTCGGCACCAAGAGCACGGCGGGGGAGGTCGGCCTCGCCGTCAGTCCCTACTACGCCATCCTCTTCATCCTTCTCCCCATCCTCGTGAGCGGCGTCGCCTACCTCGTCGGCGCCTACGTCGAACGCAGCAAGCGCCTCAAAGAAGAGGACCGCCGGAACAAGGTGGACGAAGCCGGCGGGTACAAGACGGAAAAGGGGAAGCGCAAATGAGGGTGATCGCGGGGAAATACCGCGGCCGCGCCCTTCAGTGCCTCAAGGGGAACGCCATCCGCCCGACCCCCGATCGCGTCAAGGAATCCCTCTTTCAGATCCTCGAACCACGCCTTCGGGGGGCATATGTCCTCGACCTCTTCTGCGGGAGCGGGGCGCTCGGCACGGAGGCGCTCTCCCGCGGGGCGAAGGCGGCGGTTTTCAACGACGCGTCGAAGGAGAGCATCGCCCTTGCCTCAAAGAACCTTTCCTTTGTCGCCGAGACCGTCCGCTTCTCCGTGCTCGACTTCCGCGTCTGCCTTGCGCGGGGCGGGGAATTCGACATCATCTTTGCGGACCCTCCCTACAGGGAGGACCTTGCGGCGGAGATCCAGACCCTTGCGGTACGCTCTTCCGCCATCAAAAGGGGAGGGCTTCTCGTCTACGAGAGCGAACGGGAGGAGGAGCCGCAGGCGGGCTGGACCCTCTTCGACCGCCGAAGCTACGGCAGGACCAAGATCACCATGCTTGAAAGGAGCGATCCATGAAAAAGTGTATCTTTGCGGGGACCTTCGATCCCTTCACCGTCGGACATGCAGACACCGTCAAAAAGAGCCTTGCGCTCTTCGACGAAGTCGTCATCGCCGTCGCCGTCAATCACGAAAAGAAGTGCATGTTTTCCCCCGCCGAGCGCGCGGAGATGATAAAATCGGTGTTCGAAGGGGAATCGCGCGTCCGCGTCCTTATTTGGGAGGGCATCATCGCCGACCTTCTCACCCTCGAAAAAACGCCCTTCTACGTCCGCGGCATCCGCAACGCAAGGGACTATGAGTACGAGACGGAGGCCTTCTACGCAAGCCGGGACTTCTCCATGGAGATGATCCCCGTCTACCTCCCCGCCGAGCGCGAAGTGAGCTATGTGAGCTCGACGCTCGTGAGAAACTGCATCGCGTTCGAAAAGCCCTACGCCCGCTACGTTCCCGCCGCCGTTCTATCCTACATCAGAGGTCAACATGTTCGAAAAACAAATTGAGATCCCGTCCCCCGAGGAGATCGTCTCCGAGCGTCCCGTTCCCGAGGCGCTTGCCGCCGTCAAGAGTGAGCGCGACCGCTTGGCAAAAGAGGTCATAACGGGCGAATCCGACCGCCTTCTTGTCATCGTGGGGCCCTGCTCGGCGCATGAACCCGAGCCCGTCCTCGAATACGTCCGCCGCCTCGGAAAGCTCGGCGAGCGCGTCAAAGACCGCCTCGTCCTCGTTCCGCGCGTGTACACCGCCAAGCCGCGCACCCGCGGCGTCGGCTACATGGGCATGTTCTCCCAGCCCGATCCCGACCACGAAGAGGACACCCTTCGCGGCATCCGCAAGATCCGCGAAATGCTCCTTCATTGCATCGAGGAATCGGGGCTCTCCGCCGCGGACGAGATGCTCTATCCCGAAAATTACGCCTACGTCGAGGACCTCATCACCTACGTTGCGGTGGGGGCGCGTTCGTGCGAGGACCAGTCTCACCGCCTCGTCTCGAGCGGGATCGACCTCCCCGTCGGCTTCAAAAATCCGATGAGCGGCAGCATTCCCGTCCTCATCAACTCCATCTTCGCGGCGCAGAGCCCGCAGGTTTTCAAGTACCACAACTATCAGGTCCGAACGACGGGGAATCCCTACGCCCACGCCGTCCTTCGGGGAAGGGTGGATAACTACGGGAACGACATCCCCAACTACCACTACGAGACGGTGATGCAGGTGCTCGAAGGGTATGCGCGGGCAGGGGAGGCGCTCTCCAATCCCGCCCTCATCATCGACGCCAACCATTCGAACTCGGGAAAGCGCTTCCGCCAGCAGATCCGCATCGTCGGCGAAGTGCTCGAAAACCGCCTGCGGGATAAGGATTTCCGCCGCATCGTCAAGGGATTCATGATCGAGAGCTTCCTCGAAGAGGGCTGTCAGGAGCACGACGTCGTGTTCGGAAAGTCGATCACCGACCCCTGCCTCGGTTGGGCGGACACCGAGGCGCTCATTCTCGATATCGCGGAGAAAGCATAATGGCAAAGACGTTTGCAAAAGAGGCCCCGATCCTGAAGGCAATGCCGGGGAGCGAACACAAAGTGAGCTGCCTCGGCCCCGAGGGGAGCTTTTCCGAGCTTGCGGCAAGAAAGATGCGAAGCGGGTTCGAGATCGCCCTCAAAGGGAGCTTCACGGCCGCCGTCGCCGCCCTCACCTCGGGGGAGACCGACTACGCCGTCCTCCCCGTAGAAAATTCCATCAACGGCGGCGTCTACAGGGCCCTCGACCTCATGACGGAGGAGAACGTGTTCGGCATCGAGGAATACGCCCTGCCCGTCGATCTGCGCCTCGCGACCCTTGCGGGGGTGCGCTACGAGGACGTCGACACCGTCTACACTCACGAACAGGCCTTCGGGCAGTGCAACGAATTTTTAAGCAGGACCTTCCCGGGGGCAAGGCGGCTCTATACCGTCTCGACGGCGGAAAGTTTGGCCCGCCTCGACGGGCACTCCGCGGGCATCGTCGGCGCCCACATCGAGCGGGAGGGGATCGCGGTGAGCGACGAAAACATCGCCGACTACAAGCAGAATTTCACCCGCTTCCTCCTCCTCCGCCGCGGGGGCGAATTGCCCGTTTCAAGCAGCATGGTGTTTGTTTCCGCCGTCTGTCCGCATACCCCGGGCGCGCTTTTGGGGCTCCTCAAGATCTTCCGCCGCTACGGGCTCAACCTCACGCGGACGGAGAGCCGCCCCATGCCCGAAGCCTTCGGCCAGTACCGCTTCTTCATCGAATTCGCGGGGAACATCGCCGCCGACTGGGTGAAGAGCGCCCTGCGAGAGGCCAACGCCTACTGCATCCGCTTCAAACTCCTCGGCGCCTACAATTAAAGCCCGAAGAGGGGACAAAGCGCAAGGCAAATCCCCGCCGCAAGGAGGCCCTCAAACGCCTTTACGGCAAGGAAGGGGAGAGGCCGCACCCCCGCGGGGACGAGAAAGGCGAGTTGCTGCGCCGAGACGCACAGCCCACCGAAGGTCACGAAAAATGCGGAGAGGGCAAACCCCGCTCTCGAGGGGGAGGCCGCCATCCGCGCACAGCCCGTTGTCATCTCGAGGAGCCCCGAAAGCACATCGGAAAGCTCCCTCGGCAGGGCGAAAAAATCGCAAAAATCGCATACCATCTGCCCGAAAGCGTAAAATACGGCGATCGCGCCGCCCACCGTGAGAACGGAGAGGACGGAACTTTTGAGAAGTTCCCCGAAGGGGACTTCCCGCCCCTTCCGCGGGAGAAGCCCTTTCGGCTTTTCTCCCTTTAAGGAGAGCAAAAACGCCGCGATCCACACCCCCGAAAGGTGGGAAAGGTACAAAAGCCACCCGATCCGCCCGTCCGCATACATTCCGCAACCGACCGCCCCGACGAGGAAGGCGGGCCCGCTCGTCGTCGCGATCGCGGCGGTCCGAAAGGTCTCCTCCTTCGAAAGGCGGTTTGTCTGAACGAGGTCCAAAACCGTCCTTGCGCCGACGGGATAGCCGGAAAGCGCCCCCGCGATCGCCGCACATCCTCCCGCCCCCGAGAGGCGGAAACACTTCCCCGCAAGCGGCGAAAGCACCCTCTCCGCGCCGCCGAAGAGGCGGTTGGAGGTGAGAAGGGAGACGAGAAGAAGGAGGGGAAGGGTGGAGGGAAGAACGCTCGTCGCCCAGAGGGAGATGCCCTCCTTTACGCTCTCCGCGTACCGCGCGGGGAAGAGGAGGAAGAGGACGAGGGCCAAAAGCGTCCCGAAGAAGGGAAGAGCCGACCGCATGATCTTTGTCATGTCAAAATATATGCAAAAAGAGGACTGTAGATGAAAAAACTCGGACTTTCCTTGGGCTCGGGCGGCTCCCGCGGCGTCGCGCACATCGGCTTCTTGCAGGCGCTCGAAGAGGCGGGGATCCGTCCTTCCTGCGTGACGGGGTGCTCGATGGGCGCCATCGTCGGCGCATGCTACTGCGCGGGCATCTCGCCCGAGGCGATGCGGCAGGCGGTCGTCGACCTCAAACTCATCGACCTTGCCGCCGTCAACGTCGCCCCCTTCCGCAAAAACGGCCTCATGAAGATGACGAAAGCCCGCAAGCTCATCGTCGAGCTCATGGGGGAGAGGACCTTCGACGAGCTCGAAATCCCCTTCGCCTGCGTCGCGACCGACCTCGTGAAGGGCAGGGTGGTCGTCTTAAAGGAGGGGAACGTCATCGACGCCGCCCTCGCCTCCGCCTCCATCCCGGGGGCGTTCACTCCCTCGAAGTTCGGCGGCTACGAAATGCTTGTCGACGGGGGACTTTTGGAACGCGTTCCGACGGCGGAGCTTCCCGAACTCGGCGCGGAGGTCATCGTCGCGGTCGACGTCCTCGGCGACCTCATCGCCCTCAAGGAGCCCAAGCACAACCTTGTCGACACCCTCCTCCGCTGTATCGACGTCATGGATACCCGCAACACACAGCGTAAGCGCATCCGCCGCAAGAACGTCTCCCTCTGGCTCGAACCCGACCTCGGCGGCATGGATCAGTACGCCGTAAAGGACCTCGATTTCGCCTACGGGAAGGGGTACGAGCTCGGCCTTGAAAAGCGCGACCTCATCCGCTCCCTCCTCGTCGGGGAATAAAAAAGCAACTTCGTAAACTTCGGCATATCCCGACGGGATATGCCTTTTTTTGTCCCGTGAAAGAATTTATAATGGCGCAAAAGGAGGGGAGAATGGTCGTTTGGGTCGAGGTCGCGTTTCTCGAAAATTTTCTCATCGACGGCGTGCTTCTCTTTCTTTCTCTCCGCCTTGCGCGGGTGCGCGTGAGGCCTTTCCGCCTCTTTCTTTCGGCGGCGGTCGGCGGGGCGGAGGCCGTCCTTTTCCCTCTCTTTTCCCTTCCGAAGCGGAGCGCCTACGCGGTGAAATTTTTGGGCGGCGCCCTTCTTCCTCTCCTCGCGGTGGGGGAAAAGCGGGCAAGACCCTATATCGCGGCGACGATTTCCTTCTTCGCGCTCACCTTCGCCTTCGGCGGGCTCCTCGTTGCCGCCTACTCCTTCTTCGGCGTCGAGCGGGCGGAGGGGAACGCCTTCCTCGTCGAACAGGCGCCCGTCGCCCTCATCCTTTCGGGACTTCTCCTCTTCGCCGCCCTCGTGTTTTTTCTCTCGAAGGCGATTTGGCGGTACCGTGCGGTGCGAAGAAGCCTTGTTCCCTGCACCCTTCGCGTCGGGGAGAGAACGGTGCGATGCAGCGCCTTTTCGGACAGCGGGAACCTTCTCACCTTCCGCGGCGAACCCGTCTGCGTCGCAACGGCGGCGGCTGTTTTTGCCCTCTTCGGAAGAGAGGCCGCGGCGGCGGGGCGCATCTCCCTTACGACGGTCAACGGCAGCCGCACTTCGCCCGTCTTTGCCTGCGACGAGCTGACGGTGGAGCGGGAGGGGAAGATCCTCAAAAGAAGGGGCGTTTTCCTCACCGTCGGCGCCCTTCCCCGCGGGGAGTACGAACTCGTCATCAGTCCCGCCCTCATGGAGGTATAACGTGAATTTGTTTCAACGGCTCAAAGAATGGCTCAAAAGTTTCTCTTCGGCGGCAAACGTCGTCCACTACCTCTGCGGGAACGAAGCGCTCCCGCTCCCGCTCTCGGGGGAAGAGGAGGCGGAGATGCTCAAACGCCTCGAGGAGGGGGAGAACGCCGAGGAGGTCAAGGCAAAGCTCATCGAGCACAACCTCCGCCTCGTCGTGTACATTTCGCGCAAGTTCGAAAATACGGGCGTCGACGGCGACGACCTCATCTCGATCGGGACGATCGGGCTCATCAAGGCCATCAATTCCTTCCGCACGGACAAGAACATCAAACTCGCGACCTACGCCTCCCGCTGTATCGAGAACGAGATCCTCATGTATCTGCGCCGGACGGTCAAGCTCAAGAGCGAAGTCTCCTTCGACGAACCGCTCAACACCGACTTCGAGGGGAACGAACTTCTCCTCTCCGACGTCCTCGGCACCGACTGCGAATCGGTGTACGGCGGGGTGGAATCGAGCGTCGAGAAGGAACTCCTCCGCGAGGCGCTCCGCCGCCTTCCCGAGAGGGAGCAGAAGATCATGTCGATGCGCTTCGGACTGGGCGGAAGGGAGGAGATGACCCAAAAGGACGTCGCGGACGCGCTCGGCATCTCCCAAAGTTACATTTCCCGTCTCGAGAAGAAGATCCTCTCCCGTCTCAAAAAGGAGATTTCCAAACTCGTCTGACCTCTTGACAAACCGCCCGTTTGCCTTTATAATGTTCTCAAAGAAGAAATTTGCAAACGGGAGAAAATTATGATCAAAAACATTCCGCCGATGGGCTGGAACACATGGAACACCTTTGCGGAGAACATCAACGAATCGCTCATCCTTCGCTCCGCGGACGAACTCATCGCCTCGGGGCTTAAGGCGGCGGGCTACGAATACGTCGTCATCGACGACTGCTGGGCGCTCCGTGAACGGGATAAGGACGGGCGGCTCGTTCCCGACCCCGAAAAATTTCCCCACGGCATGAAATACGTCGCCGACTACCTCCACGAACGCGGCCTCAAATTCGGCATGTACTCCTGTGCGGGGCTCATGACGTGTGCGGGCTATCCCTCGAGCTTCGGTCGGGAATTTACCGACGCCGAGACCTTCGCCTCGTGGGGGGTGGACTTCCTCAAATACGACTATTGCTTCAAACCCATCTTTGCGGAGGGCAAGACGCTCTACCGCCGCATGGCGCTTGCCCTTGCCAATTGCGGAAGGGACATCCTTCTCAGCGCCTGCAGTTGGGGGGCGGACAATACGCATGAGTGGATCGGCTCGACGGGGGCGAACATGTGGCGTTCGACGGGGGACATCGTCGACAGCTGGGAATCGGTCAAGGAGCTCATCTATCGCCAGTACGACATCCTGCCCTACGGCGGCGTCGGCTGTTTCAACGACATGGATATGCTCATCGTCGGCATGAACGGAAGGGGACACGTCGGTCTCAAAGGGTGCACGGAGAACGAATACAAGCTGCACTTCGCCGCATGGTGCCTCCTCGGCTCTCCGCTCATGATCGGCTGCGACATCCGCAACATGGATGCGTCGACGAAGAGCATCCTCACGAACGCCGACCTCATCTCCATTCAGCAGGACCCGCGGGGCGTCCGTCCCTTCCTCATCAAATTCGCGGGGATCGAAGGGCTTCCCGTCTTTGTGAGATATCTCTTCGGCGGGGATATCGCCGTCGGATTTTTCAACCTTCTCGACGAACCCGCAAACGTCTGGGTGACGGCGGAGGACCTCGGCGTCCCCGTGCAGGCGGGCGTTATGCTCGAAGGAAAAGAGGCGTACACGGGGGAGGGGATGCGCTCCCAAAACGGCGTTCTCTCGGCGGCCCTTCCCGCCCACGCATGCAAGGTGTACAGGATGAAGGTCGTAAAATGACCTGCGCCCGCTGCGGAAAACAGCTCTCCTACAACGAGATCGGCCTCAACAAAAAGTTCAATGCGAACGCGAAGCAGCCCCTCTGCATCGACTGCCTCGGGGAAAAACTCGGCGTAGAGAAGCGCCGCCTCGAAGAGAAGATCGAAGAGTTTCTCCGCGCGGGCTGTCTCCTCTTTGTAAAGGCAGAGTAAAATGCGCGCCGCCCACAAGCAGGCGGCGCGTTTTTCGACCCCATTCCCACATTTCGGAGGAAACGAGCGATGAAATTGTATGTCGTTCGGCACTGTACGACGGAGTTCAGCGCCAAGAAAATTTATTGCGGAAGCACCGATGCGCCCTTGAACGAAGAAGGGCGGCGGGAGGTCGTTTCTCTTTCGGAAGCGCTCTCCGCCCACCCCTTGGACGCGATCTATTCCTCCCCGCTTCTCCGCGCAAGGGAGACGGCGGAGGGAATCGCTCTCGGGCGGGGGATCCCCGTATTCTACGACGAACGCCTCCGCGAGCGCGACTTCGGCGAATTCGAAGGCAAAAGCTGTGCCCTTGCCGAGGGGAAGCGCTTCCGCTACAGCTTTGCCCTCCGCTACCCGGGCGGGGAATCCAACCTTTTCCTTGCGTCGCGCATCTATTCCTTCCTCGATGAGCTTCTTACTCATAGGGAATACCGCTCGGTCGCGGTCGTGTCGCACGGGAGCGCCTGCCGCCTCATCCGCACCTATTTCAGGGAGATGACGGACGAGGAATTTTACGCCTATTCCCAGCCCAACGGCAAGGTGGAGGTGTACGAAGGGTAGTCAGTGTTCCTCTTTCGTCCCCACGAATTCGATGTGCTGGCTCAGACTTTGGTCGTTGTTTCTGTTCTCCCTGCGAAGATGAGGGCGCTCGAGGAGGAAGGCGTCTGCCGCCTCCCACAGCGAAAAGGAGCCGACGATGGAGAGGATCTCCGTCATAAAGACGTGCTTTCCCGCGATCGCAAGAACGAGGTAGACGGAGAGCACGGCCGCTCCGAAGAGGGCAAGAAGGAGCATCTTCCGAAGATTTGCGACGAGGTCCCACGAAATATCGAAAGAGCGCATGATGTAGTGCCGCTGCATCGCCGCTTCGATCTCCTTCTTCTCCGCCTCGGTGAAGTCGCCGTGGAGACGGATGCGGAGAGGGATCTGCGCGGGAATGACGTTGGTCTGCGCCTCGATATAGTCGTAGATCTCGGCTTTTAAGTCCTTTTGCCCCTCGACGCTCAAAGGGTCGTAGAGGGAATCGTAACTCTCGAGCGATACGTCGACGACGGCATGACCGTTCTCATCGCGGATCTTCTCGATATAGCGAAGCAGTTCCTCCTGTTTTTGCTTCCTTTTCATCTCATCCTCCAAATAAAGATTCTAAGTGTCACCCTGCCCCGACTTTTTCTCTCTTGCCCCCTCCATTGGAGGGGGGTAGGGGGGTG
>CANQQM010000039.1 GCA_947626005.1 uncultured Clostridia bacterium | reverse complement strand
CGCAACCCGAGAACGCATAACTCCCGATCTTGGTCACGCCACTTCCGATCGTCACGCTTGTCAGCCCGCTGCAATACTGGAACGCAGAATCCCCAATCGAGGTCACGCTGTCGGGAATCGCAATGCTTGTCAGCCCGCTGCAACCGTAGAACGCCTGATATCCGATCGAGGTCACGCTGTCGGGGATCGTTACTGCGCCCTTGATTGCCTTCGGGATATGGATAAACTCCATTTTCGCTTTATTATATAAAATCCCATCTTGACTGCTGTAATTAGCATTTCCTTCAGTAACCTCGATTCGCTCCAGCCTGTCGCAACCCGAGAACGCATAACTCCCGATCTTGGTCACGCCACTTCCGATCGTCACGCTTGTCAGCCCGCTGCAATACCGGAACGCAGAATCCCCAATCGAGGTCACGCTGTCGGGGATCACCACGCTATTAAGCCCTCTGCAATTATCGAATGCATAATCCCCGATCTCGGTCACGCCGCTTCCAATCGTTACACTTTTCAGCACGCTGCAATCATAGAACGCATAATCCCCGACCTCGGTCACGCTGTCGGGGATCACCACGCTTTTAAGCCCGCTGCACTTATAGAACGCCTCATCTCCGATCTCGGTCACGCTGTCCGGGATCGAAATGCTCGTCAGCCCGGTGCATTCATAGAACGCCTGATATCCAATCGAGGTCACGCCGCTTCCGATCGTCACGCTTTCGAGCCCGCTGCAACCATAGAACACACGCCATCCGATCTTGGTCACGCTATTTGGGATTGTAATACTCGTCAGCCCGCTGCAAGACTGGAACGCCCAATCCCCAATCGAGGTCACGCTGTCGGGAATCTTCAATTCTCCCGCCAATCCGCTGCAACCATAAAGTGCATATGCGGGAATCGTCTTGACATTCTCTCCAAAGGTCACCGTCTTCAAGTTTGCGCAGTACCTGAAAATCGGATAATAAGATGAACCAGCATTGGTACAATTTTCTGCGTTCCAAACGACGCTTTTAAGCCCGTTGCAATTATAGAACGCAGACCATCCGATCGAGGTCACACCGCTTCCAATCGTCATGCTTTCCAGCCCGCTGCAACCCGAGAACGCCGCATCCCCGATCTTGGTCACGCTATTTGGGATTGTAATACTCGTCAGCCCGCTACAATCCCGGAACGCCCTCTGCCCGATCGAGGTCACGCCGCTTCCGATCGTCACGCTCGTCAGCCCGCTGCAATCCTCGAATGCATAATCCCCGATCTCAGTCACGCCGCTTCCGATCGTCACGCTCGTCAGCCCGCTGCAATTTCGGAACGCCCTCTGCCCGATCGAGGTAACGCTGTCGGGAATCGCAATACTTGTCAGCCCGCTGCAACCGTAGAACGCATAAGCTTTGATCTCTTTAACGTCGGTGGGGATTTTAAGTGTTTTGACCTCTGCATTGTTCACATAGAGGCGATACGCATAATAAAGCGGATTGGCATAAGCATTGCTAAAATTGATTCCGCACCATGCGGAAAGGTCGGTGATATATACGCCCGTAAGCCCGCTGCAATACTCGAACGCACCCCCTCCGATCGAAGTCACGCTATTGGGGATCGTCACACTCGTCAAACCGCTGCAACCCTCGAACGCAGAACACGCAATCGTTTTTGTCCCTTGACGAATGTTATATTCGCCTTTAGTTTTATTTGCTTCTATTAAATGGTCCCCAATATAGAGAACCCCGTTTTCATCCCAATTGGATGAATCTTTATAGTACGCCGTCTGATCGAACGCATATTTTCCAATCGAAGTCACGCTGTCGGGGATTGTAATGCTCGTCAGCCAGCTGCAACCGTAGAACGCATAAGCTTTGATCTCATTGATGTCGGTGGGGATTTTAAGTGTTTTGACCTCTGTATTGTTCACATAGAGACGATTCGCATAAGAAAGCGGATTGGCATAAGCACTGCTAAAATTGATTCCGCACCATGCGGAAAGGTCGGTGATATATACGCCCGTAAGCCCGCTGCAACCCGAGAACGCATAACTCCCGATCTCGGTCACGCTGCCGGGAATCGTAATGCTGGCCAGCCAGCTGCAATCATAGAACGCATAATCCCCGACCTCGGTCACGCTGTCGGGGATCGTAATGCTTTTCAGCCCGTCACAATCATAGAACGCCCTCTGCCCGATCGAGGTAACGGGTTTTCCTCCATAGATGGAAGGGAGGGCGATTTCGGTATGCGAGCACTCCTCGGAAAGCCCACTCACCGTGTAACCGTTGTCCGTCTCTTCATAGATCACATGCAGGGCGGGCGCCCATGCATATTCCTCCTCCGAATAGCCGCAGCGGGAGCACCCGACGTGCGCTTCGTATCCGTCCTCCGCGCACGAGGCTTCCCTCGCGGGAATTTCAGTCATGTTGTGGCCGAGCGGCGCAACTTCGCGGGTCTCTCGGTGAGAGCCGTCCTTCTTGCAGGTGCGCGCCTCCTCGCCCGCCTCCGTACAGGTCGCCTCTTTTACGGTTTCCCATTCGCCCCAATCATGAACATGATCTTTCTCCCCGCAGGCCGCAAGGCCGAAGGAGAGGGGGAGGGCAAGCAATGCGATAAGCAATGCGATGCGGATTTTGTGTTTCATATTTTACCTCCTTTGTTGCGGGCAAAAAATAAGGACGCCTCAATCCGAGGCGCCCGCTTCGAGTATCCCCGAATTGCTGCGACACAACTTCCCGATAGCGAATAGGGAAAAGGATACACCGATGCCGTTGTATCTATTCGCTATCAATATGGAGTTGTGTCGCAAGAACTATTCTACCACACAACGCGCTTCTTTGCAAGTATTTTTGAAAATTTGTCTCGGCGGGGAGAAAATCCGGCGGGGGAGGGCGGCTGCCGAAAGGCCGAATTTTTGAAATTCGCTTCGGGGGGAAGAGAATTTTTCTCCGCGTGGGCGGAAATTTTTTTCAAGCGCCGTCAAAGGATTGCGTTTTTCGGAAAGAAATGGTATAATTTTTCCGTACGCGTATTTTCATGCGGACATCGGAGAAAAGAAAATGTTGAAAATCGTTGTCGATGCGATGGGAGGGGACAACGCTCCCGCGGAAATCATAAAGGGCGCGCTTGCCGCGCTCAACGAAAGAAAGGACTTCACGCTCGTCTTTACGGGGAACGAGGACCTCGTCTCCCGCGAACTCGTGAAATACAAATACGACGCCGCGCGCGTCGAGGTCCGCCACTGCACGGAGGTCATCACGAACGACGACATCCCGACGCAGGCGGTGCGCTCCAAGCGCGACAGCTCGGTCGTCGTCGGTCTTAAAATGCTCAAAGAGGACCCTGCGGTGGGCGGATTCGTCTCGGCGGGGTCGACGGGCGCCGTTTTGACGGGCGGCGTCATGTACATCGGCCGCATCAAGGGGGTGCTCCGCCCGGCGCTCTGCCCCGCGATCCCCAATGTGAGCGGCACGCAGACCCTCCTTTGCGACTGCGGCGCGAATGCCGAATGCAAGCCCGCCTATCTTGCCCAGTTCGGGGTGATGGCGTCGGCGTACGCACAGGCGGCGTTCAATATCCGCAGCCCGCGCGTCGGACTTCTCACCAACGGGACGGAGGAACACAAGGGCGACCCGCTCCATCAGGAGGCCTACGCTCTCCTCAAGGAGACGAAGGGGATCAACTTCGTCGGCAACGTCGAAGGGCGGGACATCATGTACGGCGATCTCGACGTCGTCGTCTCGGACGGATTTTCGGGAAACATCGCCCTGAAATCCGCAGAGGGGTGCGGAAAGACGGTCGCCGAAGTCCTCTCGAGGGAATTCAAGCGCAACCTTTCGAGCAAGCTCGCCTACCTCTGCGCCCGCAAGCAGATCGCAAAGCTCAAGGGGATGCTCGACTATGCGCGGCTGGGCGGATCGGTCTTTCTCGGGCTCAAGAAGGTCGTCGTCAAGTGCCACGGCTCCTCCAAAGCGAAGAGCATCGCGCCCGCGGTCTGTCAGGCGGTCGACGCCTACCACGGCGGGCTCATCGGGAACATCACCGCCATGCTCGAGCGGGCGGGGCTCAACGAGGGGGCAACGGGTGAATAACTGCGAGACGTGGACGGAGGAGACCTACAAAAGTGCGGAAGATGCGCTTTCCTATCATTTTTCCGACCGCAACCTCCTTCTCACCGCCTTCACCCATTCGACCTATGCGGAATACAGCGGCGAAGAGAGCAACGAGCGCCTCGAATTCCTCGGGGACGCCGTCTTACAGCTCGTCGTGACCGAATTCCTCGTAGCGAAACGGAAGGAGGACGAGGGGACGCTCACCAACCTCCGCAAGCAATACGTCTCGGGCGACGCGCTCTCTCCCGTCACCGAGCGCATGGGCCTCATGCGCTTTCTCCGCTATTCGGGCGGGGAGAACAATCTGAAGGGAAAGCCGCGTTCGAGTCTTTTCGAGGCGGTCGCGGGGGCCATTTACCTCGACGGCGGGCTCGGCGCCGCAAAGGCGTTCCTTTCGCGCAATCTCGAATTCAAGCGGATCGTCGACTATAAGACGATGCTGCAGGAATATGTGCAGGACCGCACAAAGTCCACGCCCGTCTATGTGACGGAAGGGGATCAGGGCAATTACGAAAGCACCGTGTCGGCGCTCGGAAAGAGCGCCGCGGGACGGGGCGAAAGCAAAAAGGCGGCGGAAAAACAGGCCGCGAAGAATCTCTACGACATTCTCGTACGAAAGGGGAACCCGTGAATTTCAAGGAAATCAGACTCGTCGGCTTCAAATCCTTCGCCGACAAGACGTCGATCAAGTTCGACGACGGCGTCACCTGTATCGTCGGGCCGAACGGCTGCGGCAAGTCCAACGTCGCAGACGCCGTCCGCTGGGTGCTCGGCGAACAGTCCGCCAAGACCCTCCGCGGTTCGAACATGCAAGACGTCATTTTCAACGGCACCGAGACGCGCCGCCAGCTCTCTTATTGCGAAGTGACGCTCGTTTTCGACAACGCCGATAAGATCTTCGACATCGAATACGACGAAGTCGCCATGACCCGCCGTCTGTACCGTTCGGGCGAGAGCGAATATCTTCTCAACATGCAGCCCTGCCGCATGAAGGATATCGTCGCCCTCCTCCACGGCGTCGGCATCGGCAAGGAGGGCTACTCCATCATCGGACAGGGCAAGGTCACCCAGATCATGACCTCCAAGCCCGAGGATCGCCGCTCCATCTTCGAGGAGGCGACGGGCGTCATCAAATTCAAGACGCAGAAGGGGGAGATCGAACGCAAGCTCGACGTCTCCCGCGAAAAGCTCTCCGTCTACGTTCAGAGAATGGACGAGACGGAAAAGCAGCTCCATTCCCTCGAGGGGAAGGCGGAGACGACGCGCAAGTACCGCGAATACGCCGCCCAACTCAAGTACGAGGAGATCAACGCCTTCCTCGTCCGCAGTGAGACCTTCGAGCAGGAGACCGAAAAATACCGTTCCCGCATCCGCACCGCTGAGAAAGAGCTCGAGGAGATCAACGGGCGGCTCTCCCTCGTGGACGCGGAGAGCGAAGAGGGCAAGGCGAAGATCGCCGAGGCGGACGAAGAGCTCCGCTCCCTCAACGAAAAGCTCCGCTATTTCGAAGTCGGCATCGAGCGCAAGAGCGGCGAAGGAAAGGTCCTCAACGAACGCATCCAGTCCTTCCACCGTCAGCTCAAACAGGCGACGGACGACGTCGCCTATTCCCGCCACCGCATGCAGGACATCGAGCGCCTCGTCGCCGAGAGCGCCAAGCGCACGGCGGAGAGCGAAAAGCGTGCCCGCGAGATCGAAGGGGAGTGCGCCTCCCTCACGAAGCGCCTCAACGAGGCGATTGCGCGCATCGCCGCCTACGAGCGCATTTCCGACGAACGCCGCGCCAAGGAAATTTCCTCCGTCGAGGATCTTGCCGATCTTCGCGCCAATGCGGGAAGTCTCTCCGCCAGGCGCGACGCCGCGCAGGACCGTGTCGCGGAGGTGCGGCTCGCCATCCGCAAGGCGGAGGAGCAGAAGAAGGAATACGTCTCCCGCCTCGAGGAATGCCGCAAGGAAAAGAAGGCCGTCGAAGCCTTTCTCGACGCCCGTCCCGCCGCGGAGGAGGAACTCGATTCGCGCATCAAGGATCTTGCCCTCTCCGAAAAGCGGTGCAACGAGGAGATCGCGGCGTGCAACGTCTCCATCGCCAACTACACCAATAAACTTCAGTTTTATCTCGAAGCGAAGAACCGCTTCGTGGGCTATAGGGAGTCGGTGCGCCGCCTTCAGCTCGACGCCAAGAAGGACCCGACGCTTCAGCGGCTCATCCGCGGCACGATCGCCGACCTCATCGCGACGGACAAGCAGTTCGAAGTCGCGATCGAGACCTGTTTCGGCGCGGCGATGCAGAACATCGTCACCGCCACGCAGGACGACGCCCGCCGTGTCATCGAATACCTCAAACGGGCGGGCATCGGCAGGGTGACCTTCCTTCCCGTCTCGTCCATGCGCCCGCGGCAGGACAGCCGCGAGATCCGCCGCGCCCTCTCCGAAGAGGGAGCCATGGGGCTTGCGATCGACCTTGTCACCTACGACGAATACTACGACAACGTCATCCGCAGTTTCCTCGGCAACACGCTTGTCTGCGACAATCTGCACAACGCGACGGAGATCTCCAAGCGCCATCCCAACGAATTCATCATCGTCACCCTCGACGGCGACTTCTTCAGCACAAGCGGCTCCATGACGGGCGGCGCGCGCCAGCAGGGGAGCGGGGCGCTCCTCGCGGAAGAGCGCAACATCAAGGAGTGCGAGGAGAGCATCGAAAAGAAGAAGGGGGTGCTCCAAAAGCTCCAAAAAGCCCTCGAAGGATGCAGCGCCGAGCTCGAGGAGGCGCGGGCGGAGTACGAACGCTTCCGCGTCCGCGTACAGGAGGAGACGGCGAACTTCGCCGCTCTCGCCCAGAAGGAGATCGCCCTTTCCAACATCCTCGACGACGCAGAGAGCAGAAGAAGCGAATACACGGGGCTTCTCGAACGGCTCACGGCGTCTGTCGACGAGCTCGAGAGCAAAGTCCTCTCTACCTCGGAGAGTGAGGACCTCCTCAACCGTATCCGCGAAGAGGCGGCGTCCGAGGCGCAGATGCAGGAAGAGCGCATCGGCGAACTCAACGCGGAGCGGGAAACGCTCTCCGCAAAACTGCAGGACCTCCGCCTCGAATCGGCGGGCATCTCTTCCGCGCAGGCGGCGGAGACCGAGAACGTCGCACGCCTTACGACGGAGAAGGCGACCCTCCTCCGCAAGGTCGAAGAGACGGGCCTCGAAATGGAAAAGACGCGCATCGCGATCGCCGACCTCGAGCGCGAAGAGGCGCGTGCGGCGCTCACCGAAGAGGAACAGCGCACCGTCGATACCCTCCGTTCCCGCCTCGACGAGGTCGAAAAACGCAAGAAGAAGATCGGCGAAGAACAGCAGAAGCGGGAGGAAGAGAAGCGCATTCTGAACGCCCGCCAGATCGTGACGACGGAGGAAAAGCACAACGCCGAGATCGAGATCTCCCGCGCGGAGACCAACCTCGAGAACATGCGGGTGCGGCTCAAGGAGCAGTACGACCTCGAATACGAGGCGGCGCGCGAACTCCGCGACCCCAACTACGACGGGTCGCAGGCGACTTCGACCATCAACTCCCTCCGCCATAAGATCGCCGCCCTCGGCGACATCAACCATACCGCCGTCGAGGACTACGAGGAGCTCCTTGCCTACTACACCGACATGCAGACGCAGAAGGAGGACGTCGAAAAGGGGATCGCAGACCTCACGAACGTCCTCAACAATCTGCGCGACGAGATGCAGCAGCAGTTCGACCGCGGATTCAACGAGATCAACACCAACTTCCGCGAGATCTTCAAGGAACTCTTCGGCGGCGGCCGTGCGGAAATGGAGCTCGACTACACCGATTGCGACGACCCCCTCGACGCGGGCGTCGAGATCGTCGCCTGCCCCCCGGGGAAGAAGCTCACGAAGATCTCCCTCCTTTCGGGCGGCGAACAGGCCTTCACGGCGATCGCCATCCTCTTCGCCATCCTCAAGTCCCGCCCCATGCCCTTCTGTATCCTCGACGAGATCGAGGCGGCGCTCGACGACGCCAACGTCGACCGCTTTGCGAAGTACCTCAAGAAGTTCTCGAGCGATACGCAGTTCATCGTCATCACGCACAGAAAGCCCACCATGAATCAGGCGGACACCCTCTTCGGCGTCACGATGGAGGAAAAGGGCGTCTCGAAGATCGTCTCCGTCAAGCTGTCCGAAGTCGAATCCCGTCTCGGCGGCGATACGGTCCAGTAAACGCAGAAAACGCCGCAAGAAAGGAGGAGAGCATGAGCTTTTTCGGCAAGATCAAGGACGCGCTCAAAAAGACCAAAGAGGGCGTCGCGCTCAAAATGCGCCAGCTCTTTTTGAAGAACAAGATCGGCGACGCCTTCTACGAGGAACTCGAGGAGATCCTCATCTCCGCAGACGTCTCCGTGCGGACGGCGGAAGAGGTCGTTGCCGAGGTCAAGGAAGAGGCGATCGGGAACAAGGTGAAGGACGAAGGGTACGTCACCGACCTCCTTAAAGACATCCTCGAGGAGACGCTGAACGAGGCGCCCGTGCCCAAGTTCGAATACCCCGCCGTCATGATGTTCGTCGGGGTGAACGGCGTGGGCAAGACGACGACGATCGGCAAGATCGCCAACCACTTCGTCAAGGAGAAAAAGAGCGTCACCGTCGCCGCCGCCGATACCTTCCGCGCCGCCGCGATCGATCAGCTCGCGATCTGGGCGGACCGCGCCAAAGTGCGGGTCGTAAAACATGAGGAGGGGAGCGATCCCTCCGCCGTCGTGTTCGACGCCGTCACTTCGGCAAAAGCCCGCGGGACGGACGTCCTCCTCATCGACACCGCCGGCAGACTTCACGTCAAAGAAAACCTCATGAACGAACTCAAGAAGATGGACCGCGTCGTCGAACGGGAATACCCCGAGGCCCACTTCTATAAATTCCTCGTGCTCGACGCCACGACGGGCCAGAACGCCTACTCGCAGGCCTGCGTCTTTCAGGAGGCGGTCGACCTCGACGGCATCGTGCTCACCAAGCTCGACGGCACCGCAAAGGGCGGTTTCGTGTTCTCTCTCTGCGGCGAACTCGGCATCCCCGTCGTCTTTGCGGGCGTGGGGGAGAAGATCGACGACATCGAACCCTTCGACGCGGAACAGTTTGTAGAGGGATTTTTCTGAGAACTGTTTCGCGCGATTCTTTGCTCGCGGGGCTCGAAAAGAATCGTGCGAGGAAAAGTGCTCTTACGTCCTATTAAATTGGTCCTCTTCTTCGCCCGAACGGACAATAAGCCGAAAGGATTCGGCAAATTGGGGGCGCTGCCGCAGGGAAACCCTGCTTCGCGCACAAAATTATAGGTTTCGCGCGATTCTTTGCTCGCTTTGCTTCGAAAAGAATCGTGCGAGGAAATTGGCTTTTGCGTCCTATTAAATTGGTCCTCTTCTTCGCTCGATTCGGCAAGAAGCCGCAAGGGTGCGGCAAATTGAGGCGCCTAAGACGGAAGTCAATTCCGTCTAAGGCACATTATTATAGCAAGGGCGGAGGAAGGGAAGCCCGCTTCGCAAGGGCAAGAAAAGACGATATGTAAAAAACTCCGCCCGACGGGCAATGCTCGTCGGGCGGAGTTTTTTTGTTTGGGTCAAAGTTCCAAGGTGGTGAGGTCGGGATAGAGCAGTTCGACCTCGAAGTTCCTGATATTGATCCCGTTGTTGACTGTGCTTGCCTGAATGGCGAAGTAGACCAGTCCGTCCGTCATCTCAATGGTATCCGTAAAGGAATACTTCTTGTAATTCTGAACGTTTTCATGGTTATAGGTGCGCGGCTCGATGAGCGCATAAGCGCTGTTGAGCGTCTTTTGCGAGTAGATCCCGAAGATCATGTTGTTCCAACCGTTGAACATGATGTTCGAGCCCGAATAGTGCAGGCATTCGAAGGAGATGTTGAGCGTGACCTCCCACGTTCCCGTCAGATCGATGGGGTCTTTTTCGAGCGAGCCGAGGTCGAGCCGAAGGAAGGTGGCGTCGTCCTCTCCCTTACCGGCATGATAGTAACCGCCCTTGGGCGACCACGTGAAAGTGCGGCGCTTCTCGTCCGCCCAACCCGCCTTCAGCTTTTTGCCCTCGCGCGGCATGGCCGTTTCCGTATACTTGGTGCCGTCCGATTCGAACCACCCCGCAAAGAGGTAGCCGTCCCGCGTGGGCTTCGGAAGTTCCACGATCGTATTCGCCGGCTCGGAGATGTCGTCCACCTTCGTCCCGCCGTTGGAATCGAATACGAGCACGCCTTGCCACGTCGCCTTGAGCTTCTTTCCGCCCGACGGCATGGTCGTAGAGGTGAACCGCGACCCGCTCTCATCCTTCCAACCCATGAACTTCCCATAGGTCTTCTGAGGGGTGGGGAGGGTGATCTCCGATCCCGCCTCCGCTACGACGAGTGCGCCGCCGTACGCGCCGCCGTCGTAATCGAGTTCGAGAACGGGCGCCCACGTCCCGCTTGCATAGAGGGTGATGTCGCGGTCGATGGCGCCGCTGAACGTTGACCCGCCGCGCGTCTCCGACCACGAAGTCACGCCGTATCCGTTTTCGTCCCTTGTCTCGTAGAGGACGCTTTCGATGGGCGTTCCGTAGTCTACCGTCACGGTCTCGTCGGCATAGCTTCCGCCGAACTTGAGGGTGACTTCGAACTGCTCGATGTCGAACCGCGCATAGAGAGCAAGCTGACGGCTCACGTCGTCGAGGTCGTACCCGTCGAAGGAGAGCGTCTTCATCTTTTCGTTGACGCTGTTCCCGTTTGCGACCTGCTTTCCGCCCGTCTCCGCCGTGTACCAACCGTTCAGCGTATGGTGTACGAGGGACACATTGGGGAAGTCGGGAAGGGCTTCGTCGTATTTGACTTTTACCCCGCCTTCGGGAAGCCCCGTCGCATTCTCGGGCGCGTAATAATTGACGGTGTATTCGTGCGCTTCGTAACGCGTGTACAGTCTTGTCTTTTTCTTGAACGTTGTCAGGCACGTGCCTTCACTGGAAATGCACAGCGTGCCGCCCGTCTCCGCGTCGTACCAACCGAGGAAGTCGTAGCCCTTCTTCAAGGGGAGCATTTCCTTGTCGATATCGAGTTTCCCCTCATAGGCGATATAGCCTTCATGGAAGCCGTTCGCGAGCTCCAGCGAGATCTCCGGGTTATTGAATACGCCCCCGAACATTTTGCTGCAACCCGCCGCGGAAAGGGTCATGAGCGCTGCAAGGAGCGCGGCGCAAACCTTCGATGTGTGCTTCATAAGTTCCTCCGATATCCCAAATCGGGATATTTTTATTATACCGTATTGGTATACTTATGTCAAGAGATTTATTTGAAAAAATCGCTATGAGACTACGGGAATTGCGAAAAAAACGGCATATTTCACAGTTACAGCTTGCACTGGCGCTCAATACCAATCAGAACTGTATTTCGCGGTACGAGTCGGGGACGCGGGAGGCGGATTATCGAATGCTCATCGCGATCGCCGACTATTTCGACGTCTCTATCGATTATCTGCTCGAGAGGACGGACGATCCAAGGAGGCGGTAATTGGTTTCGCACGATTCTTTGCTCGCGGGGCTCGAAAAGAATCGTGCGAGGAAATTGGCTGATTCGTCCTATTAAATTGGTCCTCTTAGTCGCTCGATTCGGCAAGAAGCCGCAAGGGTGCGGCAAATTGGGGCGCGCAGCGCAAAAGCGTGGTTTTGCTCGCGCACAAAATTATATAGGTTTCGCGCGATTCTTTGCTCGCGGGGCTTCGAAAAGAATCGTGCGAGGAAAAGTGCTTTTGCGTCCTCCTTGGTTGGTCCTCTTCTTCGCTCGACTCGACAAGAAGCCGAAAGGGTTCGGCAAATTGAGGCGCCTAAGACGGAAGTCAATTCCGTCTTAGGCACATTATTTTAGCAAGGGCAGGAAGGGAAAGTCCGCCTAAGACACAAATTATAGCAAGGGCGGGGGAGAAATCCTGCTTGGCGCGATCATTCGTTGCGCCTCGATGCTTTTCTTGCAAAAATTATTTCCCTGTCAAGGAAAAATGCTTGACGGGGAATTTTTTGTTTGGTATAATGCTGTAAAAGGAGCGCGGGATGAAGGACCTCACCTATCTTCAACTTTGGGACGCGTACGGTGCGCTCCTCACCGACACGCAGCGGGAGATCTGCGAAAAGTACTACCTCTACGACCTCTCTCTTTCGGAGATCGCCGAGGAGAAGGGCATTTCCAAGCAGGCCGTCTCCGACGCCTTAAAGACAAGTCGGGAGCTTCTCGACTTCTATGAGGGCAAGCTGCACTTCAATGCACAAAACAAGGCGTATTCACTCGAAGTCTCGTTCATGATGACGGACGTGACGCGTGCGCTCGAAGCGTTCAAGGCGGCGCATCCCGAGTACGCGGGGGAAATGGATTCGATCATCCGAAAGGTCACGGTCGGCGAAGAGGTCGACCTCGACGCGGGAGGAGAATAAATGGCTCTCTTTCAATCGCTCTCGGAGCGGCTCAACCATATCTTTTCCAAACTCACGAAGCGCGGTAAGCTCACCGAGCTCGAGATCCGTTCCGCCATGCGCGAGGTGCGCATCGCCCTCCTCGAGGCAGACGTCAACCTGAAGGTCGCAAAGAACTTCATCGCCGAAGTCTCCGAGAAGGCGGTCGGGCAGCAGGTGCTCGAAAGTCTCAATCCCGCCCAGCAGGTCATCAAGATCGTCAACGAGGAGCTCATCGCCCTCATGGGGTCGGGGAACGCCAAGCTCGAAGTTTCGCCGAAGCCCCCGACGGTCATCATGATGTGCGGCCTTCAGGGTGCGGGCAAGACGACGATGTGCGCCAAGCTCGCCGTTCAGCTCAAAAAGCAGGGCAAGCGCCCCCTCCTCGTCGCATGCGACATCTACCGTCCCGCCGCGATCGACCAGCTCAAGGTCGTCGGTGCAAAGGCAGGGGCGGAGGTGTTCGAAAAGGGCACGCAGGCGCCCGTCAAAACGGCGAAACAGGCGATCGACTACGCGAAGAAGATGGGCTACGACACCGTCGTCATCGACACGGCGGGGCGGCTCCACATCGACGAAAAGCTGATGCAGGAGCTCGAGGAGATCCGCCGCGAGATCGACGTCACCGAGATCCTCCTCACCGTCGACGCCATGACGGGGCAGGATGCCGTCAACGTCGCGGAGACCTTCAACGCCCGCCTCAACGTGACGGGGGTCATCCTCACCAAGCTCGACGGCGACACCCGCGGCGGTGCGTGCCTCTCCATCAAGGCGGTCACGGGAAAACCCATCAAGTTCATCGGCGTGGGCGAAAAGATCACCGACCTCGAGCCCTTCTATCCCGACCGCATGGCAAGCCGCATTCTCGGCATGGGCGACGTTCTCTCCCTCATCGAGAAGGCGCAGGAGGCCGTTACCGAACAGCAGGCGAAGGAGATGGAGCGCAAGATGCGCGAAAATTCCTTCACCCTTACCGACTACCTCACCCAGTTCGAGGCGCTCAAGAAGATGGGCGGCGCGGGTGCGCTCATGAACATGCTCCCCGGGGCGGGCAAGCTCAAACTAAAGGAGGGGGACATCGACGAGAAGCGCATCGAGCGCATGCGGGCGATCATCCTCTCGATGACGCCCAAGGAGAGGGACAATCCCCAGATCGTCAACTCCTCCCGCAAGCGCAGGATCGCACAGGGTTCGGGGACGACGGTGCAGGAGATCAATCAGCTCCTCAAACAGTTCGAGCAGACGAAGATGCTCATGAAACAGATGAAAAACGGAAAGCGCAGGCTTCCGTTCTGAATAAAAAATCAATTCGGAGGTAAATATCATGGTCAAAATGAGATTGGTGAGAATGGGTGACAAGAAGTCTCCCGTCTACCGTATCGTGGTGGTCGACGCACGCAAGGCGGCGACGGGCGAGTACATCGAAAAGATCGGTTATTACGATCCCAAGTCCGAGCCCGTTACCCTCACCGTAGACGTCGAGAAGGCGCGCGAGTGGCTCGCGAAGGGCGTTCAGCCGACCGAGACGGTCAAGACGCTCCTCGTCCGCTCCGGCGCGATCGAGAAGTCCGAAAAGCTCTCTCCCGCCAAGACGAAAGGCAAGAAAAAGAAGAAGTAATTTTCATTCTCCGACAGTCGGAAAGGAGGCAGAAACATGTTGGAACTCATCAAGTACATCGTCGAACAGTTCGCCGAAGAGAAGGACAAGATCGGCTATACCGTCGAGGAGACGGAGGAGGCGATCAACGTCACGGTGCTTCTCGCCGATTCGGACATGGGAAAGGTCATCGGGAAGCAGGGCAAGATCGCAAAGGCGCTCCGCACGCTCGTCCGCGCGGCAACGCCCAAGGATTCGAAGAAGTACAACGTCGAGATCAAAGAACGCGAAGAAGCGTAAACAAAAAACGGCGGAGCGATTTACCGTAGTTCCCATAGGGAATTTAGGTAAGTCGCCGCTCAAAGAGAATTAGGCGTGGCGTGAAGCCACGCCTTT
>CANQQM010000038.1 GCA_947626005.1 uncultured Clostridia bacterium | reverse complement strand
CCCTTATACGTGAGCGTGAAGTCTCCCTTCGCCTCTAAGCTCTTAAGGTCTGCCTGCAGGGTTCCCTTTACTTCAAGCTCTTCGCCGTGGTACTCCGCTTCCGCTTCGATCTTCCCGCCTTCGAGAATGGCGGCAAGGGAGCGGATCGCGGGAAGGATATCGGGATATCCGTCTGTTTCCACCGTGAAAGGCGTCCCCTTCGTGAGGTCGAGCGTCACGCCGAGAAGGGAGGCGGAAAGATCTTCCTCCCCCACGCCGAGCTTGACCGTGCCGAGCTCGAAGGAAATGCCGAACGCCTGCAAAAGTTCGGTGCCGCGAATGGCGACCTCGAGCGCGTTCTCCTTCTCGGTGACCGAGAAATTGTCGAAGAATGTGTCGGAAAGCACCGTCGCGATGAGGGCTCCGACGTCGAGCGCTCCGCCCTCCGATTCGGGAAGGGTGAGGTATTCGCCGAGAAGGTCCACCGCTTCCGAAACGGAGGCCATGAACTTGACGCCGTCCAAATCGAGGTAGACGGCTCCGCCCTGATAGCCGAACGTCGCCGATTTGGAAGCCCCCGACGGAAGCGTGAGCGTGAGCGTCCCCGCCGCTTCGAAGGGATCGATCGAGAGATCGACTTCGCCCGAGAGCGCAAACCCTTCTCCCGCATAGGAAATGTCGGCGCGGAGCGTGTCCGAAGTGAAGAGGTCGACGAGCGTTCCGACGTAAGGGATGAGGTCGGTATAAGACGACTTCTCCGCATCGGAAAGCGCGGCAACGTCGCCCGAGCCGAAGCGGACGAGCGCGGAGATCGGAAGATCGCCGACGGAGAATTCCGCACTTACATTGTCGAGCGAAATGTTCCGCTCTTCGTCGATCGCGAAATCGAAATGAACGGGGATCTCGAGCCCGAGAAGAGAGAGGGTGGAAACGAGCTCGGCCTTCGTCTCCTCGGCGGTGAATTCCCCTTGCGTGAGCTGTTGCAGGAGGCCGTCGAGTTCGATGCCGCCTGCGCTGTCCGACCCCTCTTTTTCGGCGACGAGCCCGCCGAGCGCTCCGACCAGTTCGTTTACGCTCATCTTGACGCGGACCGTTCCGCTTCCGAGGGAGAGATAGACCTCCTCCCCCGCGTACCATAGGCGGATCTTCCCGATCTCGGCGCGGATATCCATATTCGGGATATCGAGATAGATGCGTCCGTTTACGGGCGTTCCGTCGACGGTGAGCCCGAGGTCGAGGACGACGGGCTCGGTGAGAACGCTCGAGAACGCCGATGCGAGCGCGTTCGTCGCATCGATGACGGGTTCGGGCGGAGGTGCGACGGGACGGTCGGCATACTGCGAGAAGTAATCCTCGTAGTAGCTGTTCTGCGTCTTGTCGGTGTTGTAGGTGTAGTCGGTGTGCGCCGTTGCGGAGCACGCCGCCGTAATGCCCATAACGGCATTATAGCTCTCCTGAATGTCGCAGGAGAGCGTCTGCCAGTCGGCGTCGAAAGTGAAGGTGACCGAAATGCTGTTGAAGGTCGGGGGCGCGGAAAGTCCGCCCGTGAACATCATCTGGTTGGCGTAGTAAGCGACTGCGCCCTCATAGCTCCCGTCCTCCGTCTCGTGGAGCACGGGGTCGAGTTCATAGGTCACGGAATAGGTCCCGTCGCCGTTGTCGACGACCGTCTCGGAATTGAGGACGGTCTCGTCGCGGATGACGTAGACGCTGAGTTCGTATGCGGGAAGCCCGTTCTTCGCCTTGAATCCGTCCTCCCCGCTGATCCGCATGTGCGCATACGGTTCCCCCGTCTGCCAAGGGGTGTCCATGCCGTTATAGGTCTCGGGGCCTCCCGCGGCGAGACGCCACATCACGTGGTCCCCGACGTAGCAGAACTGTCTTGCGGCGTTGATGTTGACGATGCTCCCCGGGGGCGTCGTCGTGATATCCGCCGAGATGAGGAGCCCGTCGTTGTACATCTTGTAGGTGTTGACCTGCTGATAGATTGTCATCACCTTCGCATCGACGGTGACGACGCTCCCCATTTCGCAGTACCAGTTGGTCTGATGGGCGAACTTCCAGTTGAGGCGGCCGAAGATCTCGACGGGGCTGTATCCCGCATCGGGAGAGTAGCGTTCGCCCTCCTCCACTTCGTAGGAGACGGAGCCGTAGTCGAGCGAAATGGGATTGCTCGAACCGGGGGAGAAGAACGAACCGATGCCGAATGCACCCAAGAACAGGATGAGAACGATGGAGATGACCGCAAGCGCCTTCGTGGTGCGGCGCATGTTCATCTTCCGCGTGAGATAGACCCGCGCCTTTTTGTCGCGGACCGCCCTCGGCCGACGTTTGCTCCTTATTTCGTGCATCCCCTTGACACGGGTCATTTTCACTTTCTTTTTCATAATTACCCTCTCAGGCGCCGCAGGCCCTTCTCCTCATCGGAGCCGATCCGCTGCGGCAAACGATTCTATTCGCACGCTACACGCGCATATGCGCATCGCGCACCAGAATATATAGCCATGACAAAATTTTATCACTTCGCGACTTCGTTGTCAACGATTTGGCAAAATTTGATAAAAAAATTTTTTCTCAACTTGCACTTTTGTCACAAAAACAGCGGAAACATGAAAAAATCCGCCCGAAAATACGGACGGAATGGAAATCAAACCTCACTAAAGAGCCAATCAGGGCGACATCAGCGCCTCTACAAGTCGGCGTTCGAGCTCGGTCGGTGCGAAGAAATCGCGCGGGAGCTCCCCTTCCGAGCGGAAGTCGCCGACGATCTTTCCGCGGCGGAGGACGATCGCCCTGTGGGAAAGAAGCGCCGCCTCGCGCACGTCGTGCGTGACGAAAACGACGGTCTGCCGCCGCTCCGCCCAGAGCGCAGCGACGAGTTCGAGGAGGGATTTTTTGAGCGCAAGGTCGAGGGAGGAGAAGGGTTCGTCCATGAGAAGCATCTCATGCGGATAGAGAAACGCCCGCGCGATCGCGACCCGCTGTTTTTCTCCGCCCGAGAGCGAATCGGGGCGGCGCCCCTCCTTGCCGCCGAGGCCGACGCGGGCAAGCATCCCGCCGATCTCTCCCCATTTCTCCTTGGGGAGAACAAACTTAAGATTGCCCTCCGCCGAAAGGTGCGGCAGAAGTTTTGCCTCCTGAAAGAGGAAGGAAGCGGGAAGCGTGCCCTCCGCCCTTCCCTCGAACTTCGTGAGGCCCGCAAGGACTTTGAGGAGAGTCGTCTTCCCCGCGCCGCTCTCTCCGAGCACCGCGGTGATCTTCCCCTCTTCGATCTCGAGTTCGGGGAGGTCGAGGGCGACCGTCTCCCCGTACCGTTTTACGACGTCGTAAAGTTTCATTCCCGCCACCTCACAACAAGCCGTTTCAAGAGCGCAAAGCACGCCTCGAGCAAAAAGCCGACGACGACGGAAAGGAGGGTGAGCGCCATGAGCGTGGGCATTTCGACGAACATCTTCGCCTCCTGCATCATCCCCCCGAGACTTCGAAAGGTGTTGGAGAGAACTTCGCCCGAGATCGTGATTTTTAACCCCATTGATAGAATCGAGCCCGCCTGCCCGAGAACGGAGGGCGCCGAAAGCGGCAGGACCATTTGAAAGATCCTGCGTCCCGCACTGATGCGGAAGGCCTCCGCAAGCTCCCCGTAGCGCGCCTTTACGTCGTCGACCGCCGCAAGCGTCGCGGCGTAAAAGGCGGGAAAGAGCACGAGAAGCGCGACGATGACGGGCGCCGCCGACGGCGACGTCCAAAGAAGCAAAATGAGGATGACCGCCATCGTCGGGACCGTTCTGAGAACGGAGACGACGGGCGCGAAAAACGCCCTTATAAACGGGTGCAGATCGGCGACGAGCGCCAGCCCGACGCCGAGGAGCGCAGAGGCAAGAAATGCCACCACGGTACGCAAAAACGTGTTCCCGAAGGCACGCCAAAAGGCGGCATCCACAAGGAGCCGCCCTGCCGCCGAACACGCTGCGCCGAAAGGCGGAAGGATGTATTCGTTTTTGACCGCTGCGGCGGCGATCAGCCATACGAGCCACAGAAAGAGGAGCGACGCCGCAGAGAAAATGAGGTTTTTCTTCACGTTACCCGAGATAGAAGAATGCGTCTAAGGGCTTGGCCGCCGCGTTTGCATTGACGGCGATCAGTTTGTCGAGGAAGGCGACGACCGCCTCTTTGCAGTTCTTCGCCTCCGTAAAGCGCACGGAGCAGTTGGAAATGACGGTGCGATTCAGATTGTTTACCGTAAAGGAAGGATCAAGCCCCGCCGTCCGCTTTCCGTCGAGGAGGGAGACAAGGGTCTCGGGCGCCGTCTCCGCAAGGAATTCGGCGCTCTCCTTCATGTCGTCTATGACCTCCCTAACCGTCTCGCGGTCGCCGTCTATAACGCTCTTCTTTGCGACGAGCACCGCCTGCGGATAACCGCCCGTCCCGTAGAGCGCCTGCAGATCGCCCGCCATCGAAAAAGGCATGGGCGCGGAAGCCGTTCCGCCGATCTTGGTCGTCGCGGCGGGCTCGGGGCAGAGGTAATAGTCGCACTTCCCCGCGGGGGTCACATTCTTGGGGTCGAAGGCAATGAGGCTCACCTTGTCGGAGGACGCCGCGGCGTCTGCGCTCTCGATCGTCTCGTAGGGAATGCCGTACTGATTGAGGACGACCTGAAGGGTGAGCCCGGGAACATTCGCAAGCTGAACGACCCCAACCTTCTTCCCGACGAGGGTCTCTTTGAGGTTGTCGCATGTAAGGGTAGGGCGCTCCCCCGTCGTCAGAAAGAAGAGGTTGCCGTTGGTGACGGTACCGAGCATTTCATATACCGTCCCCGTACCAATTGTCTTTGCGGCGAGGTTGACGGGCAAAATGCAGAAGTCAGCCTTGGGGGTCTCCCCCGTGACAAACGTCTGGATCGTCGAGGCGTCGACGATGTTCACGTCGAAGTGCCTATCGTCCGCGTCGTCCGAAATGAGCTCGGCAAGCGCAAGCGCGGGAGCGCCGTCGGGGGCGTAGACGGTGTAGGTGTTCCGATCTTTGTCCTTTGCGCAGGCGCCGCAGAAGGCGGCCGTTCCCGCAAGCAAGGCGCCGAGCGCCACTGCAATGGTCTTTTTCATATTTATCTCCTTAAAAAAGATTATTTTTTACCCGTTTTTGAACTTAAACCTTCCCGAAGAGGGATTTTGCACTCACTCCCGTAAGCTGGCCGAGCTTGCCCGTCAGCGCGTTGACGGCAGACGGCGGCGCATCGAGCACGACGGAGAGGACGGAGACCCCCTTCTCCCGATAAGGAATTCCCATTCTTCCGACGATGTATTCGCCGTATTCGGAGAGAAGCCCGTTCACATGCTCGGACTGTTCCCGCCGATCGGAGTTTTTGACGATCACGGAGAGCACGGCGATGCGCTTCTCCTCTTCGGGCTTTACGACAAAAGTCTGCATAAAAAATCTCCCTTCGCCGAGGGCAAAGGGAAAAAGACGCATATGCTGCGCAAAAACATTCTCGGTTTGCCCTTTGCGGTCAGACGGTTCTTTCCGTTCAGGTATTTTTATTATAGCATGCCTTGCGGAAAAATGCAAGCGTTTCTCTCTGCTTTTTCCGAAAATCGGCAAAGCACTCTTGCGATTTTCCGACCCCATTCCGCAATTTTGCAAAAAATAGGGAGGACCTTTTAATGATCCTCCCCCAACTTTTATCGGGCGCGCACTCCCCAATGTGCGTTTCCGACTTTCACATGGTTACTTGTTGTACTTGAATTCGCGGCTGAGGGGCGCATTGTCCTCGGGCGTGTGCCACTTCCAATCGCGGATCTCGGGCAGATCTTCGCCGTACTCCGCGATGTAGTTTCGGTGCTCGACAAGCTTATCGTTCATCATCTGGACGAGGAAGGTCCCCTTGTTGCCGAGCTGCGGCAGGCTCATCATCGCCTCACGGACGAGGTGGAAGCGGTCGATGTGGTTCTGGACGCGCATGTCGAAGCCCGTCGTGATCGTCCCCTCCTCCTGATAGCCGAACACTTTGATGTTGCGGTTGTGGCGGGTATAGGTGAGCTCGTGGATGAGTTTCGGGTACCCATGGTACACGAAAATGACGGGTTTATCCTTGGTGAAGAGCGCGTCGAAGGCGCTGTCGCGGAGGCCGTGCGGATGATTTTCGTGCGAGTCGAGCTTCATGAGATCGACGACGTTGACGAAGCGGATCTTGAGCGACGGCATGTAGTCGCGGAGGATGGTCGTCGCGGCAAGCGCCTCGACGGTGGGCGTATCTCCGCAGCACGCCATGACAAGGTCGGGCTCCTCGCCCGCGTCGTTGGAGGCCCACGGCCAAACGCCGATCCCCTGCGTGCAGTGCTTTACGGCCTGTTCCATCGTCAGCCATTGATAGGTCGGGTGCTTGGAGGCGACGATGACGTTGATATACCCCTTGCTCTTCACGCAATGGTCGAAGCAGGAGAGAAGGCAGTTGGCATCCGGCGGGAGGTAGCAGCGCACGACGTCCGACTTCTTCGTCGAGACGTGATCCAAAAATCCGGGGTCCTGATGGGTGAAACCGTTGTGGTCCTGCTGCCAGACGTTGGAGGTGAGAATGAGGTTGAGCGAAGAGATATCAAGCCGCCAAGGGAGCTCTTTCGTGACTTTCAGCCACTTCGCATGTTGGGAGACCATCGAGTCGACGACGCGGATGAAGCTCTCGTAGGAGGCAAAGAAGCCGTGCCTGCCCGTGAGGATATACCCTTCGAGCCACCCTTCGCACATGTGTTCGGAGAGGTAGGCGTCCATGATGCGCCCCTCGCGGGCTATGTTGTCGTCGGCGACATAGACGCAGTCGTCGGGCGAAGGACTGTCGTAGATCTTTGCCTCAAAGGGACGGGAAGAGACTTTGAACGCCTCATACATGCGGTTGGACATCGTCTCGTCGGGCCCGAACATACGGAAGTTGCGGTTTTGTTCGTTGAGCTTCAGGACGTCGCGGATATACGAACCGAGTTCGAGCATATCCTGCGCCTTCACCGTCCCGGGAGCGGTCATCTTCACGCCGTACTGCGTGAAATCGGGAAGGCGGAGGTCTTTAAGGAGCTTTCCGCCGTTCGTGTGCGGATTGGCCGAGATGCGGCGGTCCCCCGTGGGGGCAAGCGCCTTGAGCTCGGGCCTTAATTTGTAGTCCTCGGTGAAGAGCTCCTCGGGGCGGTAGGAAAGCAGCCACTTTTTGAGAAGTTCGAGGTGTTCGGGCTTATCCATCGGGATGGGCACCTGATGGGCACGGTAGCTCCCCTCGATGGTCTTTCCGTCCACTTCCTTGGGCCCCGTCCACCCCTTCGGGGTGCGGAGAACGATCATGGGCCAGAACGGCCG
The DNA here is from genome assembly GCA_947626005.1 of uncultured Clostridia bacterium. GTDB lineage: Bacteria > Bacillota > Clostridia > Christensenellales > Borkfalkiaceae > Gallimonas. The sequence goes on along the minus strand of CANQQM010000038.1, from coordinate 7,359 downwards.
CTCGGTATTGCCCTCCTCACGGGCGCGGCGCCAGATCTCCTTGATCTCTTTGATGCACTTGTCGAGGGTCTCCGCCATCTTGCGGTGCATCTTCATGGGCTCGTCGCCCTCGACGAAGTACACCTTGTAGCCGCAGCCGAAGAAGTAGCTCTCGAGCTCCTTCTTCGAAATACGGGCAAAGACGGTGGGATTGTTGATCTTGAATCCGTTGAGGTGCAGAATGGGAAGGACGGCGCCGTCGGTCACGGGACTTAAGAACTTATTGGAGTGCCAAGCCGTCGCGAGAGGCCCCGTCTCCGCCTCACCGTCGCCGACGATACACGCCGCGATGAGGTCGGGATTGTCGAACACGGCCCCGTAGGCGTGTGCGATCGAGTAGCCGAGTTCGCCGCCCTCGTTGATGGAGCCGGGCGTCTCGGGCGCGACGTGCGAGGAGATCCCGCCCGGGAAGGAAAACTGCTTGCAGAGCTTTGTCATCCCCGCCTCGTCCTCCGAGATGTTGGGATAGACTTCGCTGTACGTCCCCTCGAGGTAGGAATTCGCGACGAAGAAGTTCCCGCCGTGCCCCGGGCCCGAGAGGAGGATGAGGTCGAGGTCGAACTTCTTGATGACGCGGTTGAGATGCACATACACGAAGTTCTGCCCCGGGACCGTTCCCCAGTGCCCCACGATCTTCTTTTTGACCTGATCGCGGGTGAGCGGCTCACGCAGAAGCGGATTTTTCAGCATATACAGCTGCGCCGCCGCAAGATAGTTGGCCGCACGCCAGTAGGCATCCATTTTCTTGAGATATTCCTCGGTCAGCGGCTTTTTCTCCGGACAATCATGTTCCATATTACTCCCCCTTATCCCTTAAATGTTTTTCCCGCTTCGGACAAGGCGCATACCGCCCCCGAAGCGAAAGATCCTCTCTCACGGAAAAGCGTCCCCGATTTTGCGCGGAGACGCCCCTTTCCCGTTATTTTATGCTCGAAAGCAGCTTGTTGACGTCCGCCTTGACCTCTTCGAGGACGGCGTTCGCCTTCTCTTCGTTCTCCGCCTTGACGGAGTAATAGATCTTGAGCTTGGGCTCGGTCCCCGAGGGACGCACGCAGATGAAGCCGCCGCCCGCGAGTTCGTAGTAGACGCAGTTGCACTTCGGAATGTCGAGAACGGTCTTTGTGCCGTCCGACGCCGTACGGACGGACGCCGAATAGTCGCGCACCGCCGTGACCGCGAACGGGCCGAACCCTTCGACTTTGCGCGTTTTGAGCGCATCGACGACGGCGTTCATCTCCTTCATCGCATTCAGCCCCGAATACTGGATGGAGACGTTCTTATCGAGCACATAGCCATAGGTCGAATAGATCTCCGTAAGACGCTCGTAGACGGTCTTCCCGATGTAAGTATAATAGCAGACCATTTCGGCGCACAGCATCGAGGCGACGACCGCGTCCTTATCGCGCGCATGCGTCCCGCGGAGGTACCCGCAGCTCTCCTCGAAGCCGAACACATAGGTGTGCGAGCCGTCTTTTTCCCAGAGTTTGATCTTTTCGCCGATGAATTTGAAGCCGACGGGCGTCTCGAAGAGCGCCACGCCGAATTTGTCGCAGATGAGCTTCGCCATGCCCGTCGTCACGAACGACTTGACGACCGCGGCGTTTGCGGGGAGAGCGTTCTCCTCTTTGAGGCGGGTCAGAATGTAGTCGAGAAGCAAGATCCCGACCTGATTGCCCGAGAGGGCAAGGAATTCTCCCCGATCGTTCTTGACGGCAACGCCCAAGCGGTCGGAGTCGGGATCGGTCCCGAACACGACGTCCGCATTGATCTTGTTGGCGAGCGCGATGCCCATCGAGAGCGTTTCCTTGAATTCGGGATTGGGCACGGCGACCGTCGAGAAGGCGGGGTCCTCCGTCGTCTGCTCCTCCACCACCGTAACGTTGATGCCGAGCTTTTTGAGAATAGTCGTGACGGGGATATAGCCCGAACCGTGCACGGGCGTATAGACGAGTTTTAAGTCCTTTCCGCACTTTTCGACCGCCTCTTTCGAGAGGGTGAGGCGGGAAAGTTCCTCGATATAGTCGCGGTCGAGCGATTCGGGAACGTCCACGATGAGCGGGCTCTCCTCGTCGCCGGTCACGGAGAGGTAGTCGGTGATCTTTCCGATGAAGCCAACGACGACCGCCGTCGCCTCGGGGGACATCTGCGCCCCGTCCTCGCCGTACACTTTATAGCCGTTGTATTCCTTGGGGTTGTGGGACGCGGTGATCATGATCCCCGCGACGGTGCCGAGATAGCGCACTGCATAGGAGAGCATGGGAACGGGGTGCACACGGCGGAAAAGATACGCCTTGATCCCGTTCTTTGCGAGCACGCCCGCCGCCGCCTTCGCGAACACATAGGAGTTCTTGCGGGTGTCGTACGAAATGACGACGCCGCGCTCCTTTGCGCCGACGGGGAGGGTCGCGATGTACTCCGAAAGCCCCTGCGTCGCACGGCGGACGGTGTAAACGTTCATCATGTTGACGCCGCAGCCGATGATCCCGCGCATGCCCGCCGTACCGAATTCGAGTTCCCCGCCGAAGCGGTATTCCTTCTCTTTTTCGTCGGAAGCGATCGAATCGAGCTCCGCCCTGTCCTCTTCGGCAAGACGGCTGTCTTTCCGCCACGCTTCGTACAGTTCCCGATATCCCATAATATACCCACTCCTTCTATCCGATCCGCCCGCTTACGGGGCGTTCGTTTCTCTTATTCCGCCGTATCCTTCGTTTCGGCGGTCTCCGCCTTGTCGTCGTCGGCGCTCGCGATGACGTCGCGGGAGACGAAATACTTCTTGCCCGTCGATTCATAGTAATTGACGAACTGCATCGAAAGCAAAAAGACAAAACTCGTCGGCACGGAGAGAAGCAATCCGCTCCCCACCGTGAAGAGCGCAAACCCGACGTTGACAAAGACGATGAGATACACCGCGACGAGGAATCCCGCATAGCGGCGGCCGAAATCGCGGAAGTGCTTCCCCGTCCCCTTCAGCGCCCCGCCGACCGAAAGTCCGTCTGCGATCATGGAAGGCATCCACGACGAGACGATCGTGAGCTTGAGCGCCTGCAGGCAGAAGACCGCCGTGAGCGTGAGCGACACCGACGCAAGCACCGCGCCCGCTCCCCAAATGGGCATGAGCGACGGGATGAAGAAGAAGAAAAACCAGCACGCAAGAAGAGACAGCGCGTCGTAGACAAAGGCAAGCGGAACGTAGACGACCTGATAGATCGCCGCCTTCCCGAGGTTCTTGAAGAAGGCCGCGGAGAAACTCGTCCGAGCGTAGGCGCTCATGCGGTCGTTCAAAGTCGACCCCACCGTAAAGAGGGCAAGGCCGTTCGCAAAGCGGGCAAGAAGGTACATCGCCGCAACGCCGACGACGGAGAGCGCGATCGAATCGATATGCTCCCCCACGAGCTGCACAAACCCGACGACGGCGTTATGGAGGGAATTCCGAATGGCGAGAAGCTCGTACACGTCCCCCGAGATGAGGGTGCGGAAGAGTTCCCCGATAAGCGAAGTGATGCGGCTGAGTTCATTGCTCCGCATGATGACGGAGAGCCCGAGCCGAAGGATGACATAGACGAGGCTGAAGAAGATGACGCCCGTGATCACCCGATAGAGAAACAATTTGAACACGATCGCGAACTGGTCGACCGTGAGATTTGCGGAGCGCTTGAATCTCATACTCAATATTCCTTGTAAGTGTGAAGAATGTCCTCCCTGTCGAGCTTATCCGCCTTGAAGTAGGTGACCTCCATGCGGATGAGGAAGCTCAGAAAGAGCAGGATATATACGACGATCGCCACCGCGCGGAAGGCAAGGGCGGAGAGGAACGACGCCCCGCCGAGCGCAAACAGTGCGCCGATATAGGAGACGAGATAGGAAAGGATGAGGCTCCAACGTTCCCCCACCGCCAAGCGGTAGGAATAGATGAGGGCATCGTACGCGCCGAAGCCCGTCATCTGTCTGCACGGCAGCCAGAGATAGGCAAGGGTGACGAGGAAGAGGAGCGCATAGGTGAAGAGAAGAAAGACGATGACCGAAAAGACGTAGACGAGCGCCGTCGTCTTGAAGGCGGAAACGACAAAGAGGACCGCCGACAGCACGACGACCCATACCTCATACAGAGCCGTATAGAACAGGGTGATGAGGAAGGAGGAAAAGAGCACGTTCAAAAAGGCGGGATAGACGCCGCTGAAGGTCCTCCTCCCGATGCGCATGTGCTTCTCCACGAAGGCAAGCATGAAGGCAGAGAAGAACACGACGCACAAAAACGCCAATACGCTGTACAGCCCGCCGAGCCACGAATCGATGCGGATAAAGCTCCAGATGCGGAAGCATTCGACGAACCCGAAGCGCGGATCGCCCGTAAAGAATCCCCTCGTGAAGGCGGCGATGCTCGTATAGTCGAGAGAAAGCGCAAGGAAAATCGCCGGAACGATCGCAAAAGGCAAAACGAACCAGAGATTTTTGAAGATATATTTCCAGCTACCGAATAGGTCGCGCATACGCCTCCCTCCTTTCTTTATTATATAACAAAACGCGGACGGTGTAAAGTACTTTTTCGAAAATAACAAAAAAACCGCCCTAAAGGACGGCTCTACATGGAAAAATGCCCGCTTTCGCGGGCACTTTCCCCTCTCTTCTCCCCCTTAAACCATGCTTTCGAGGATGAGCTTATCCGCGACGAGCGCAATGAATTCGCTGTTCGTCGGCTTTTCGCTTCCGATGTACACTCTCGCGCCGAAGATGGCGTTGACGGCGTCCACCCGACCGCGGTTCCATGCGACCTCGATCGCATGCCGGATCGCCCTTTCCACCTTGCTTGCGGAGGTCGCGAACTTCTCCCCGATGATGGGATAGAGCCCCTTCGTGACGTTGTTGATGATGTGGGGATCGTTGACCGCCATTTTGATCCCCTCCCGAAGATAGTTGTACCCCTTGATGTGGGGCGGAATGCCGATGGAGATGAAGATGTTGCTGATGCGTTCGTCGAGCGATCCCGCACGGCGGCGTTCGAACTTCTCCTTGGGGACGGGCACGTCCTCCAAGATCTCCGCGACGCGGTCGCCGACGAGCTCGGCGGGCACCGGTTTCATGAGATAGTACCGCGCCCCGAGCGCGATCGTGCGGTTGATGATCTTGTCGTCGGTGAAGTTCCCCATCACGATGAAGTCGGCCTTGCGGCCGTTTCTCTTCGCCTCCTCCAAGACGTTGAATCCGTCGAGATTGGTGAGCAGCAGATTCATGACGACGACGTTCGGCGAACACTTTTCGAGGAGCTTGAGCCCCTCCGCGCCGTCTCCCGTCACGCCGCACACGTCGTACCCTTCCTTGGTGAAATGGGCAGAAAGTTCTGCCGCAAAGGTCTCGTTGCTTTCCAAAATGAGAATACGTTTCATAATTTTCCTCTCGTCCCGAATTTTTTGTAGCGAAACCTATTATAAAACGCAATTTCGGATTTGTAAAGTCATTTTTGTACAAAAATCAAAGAATTATTTACAAAATTCGTCGAATTTTGTACGAAAAATGTCGAACCGACCATTTTCGACCTTTTTTTAGCCAAAACAGCGGCAAAACGCAAAAAGCGCTCCCCTATGCGGGAGCGCCATGCGAACAAAGTCAATTGAACAAATTTGTGAACGCACGCAGCGCGTACGGGAGATTGGCGTTGTCGGGAAGCGCCATGCCGACCGACCTTGCGGGCAGCCCCGGCTGGACGTTGAGCTCGAAGAGTTCCCCGTCGGCAAGGCGGCGGAGGGCATATTCGCGCGGGATGCACCCGACCCCCATTCCGTAGGTCACGAGCCGCTTCATGAAGTCCCAGCTGTCCACTTCGACGGACGGGACGAGGTTGACGCCGTTATAGAGGCAGAAGTTTTCGAAGGAGCTGCGGGCGACCGTGTTGCGCTCCATGAGAAGGAGCGGATATTGCCCGAGTTCGGCGACGCGGAGTTCCCTTCCGCACAGGAATTGGAAGCGCTTGCCGACGACGAACACGTCGTTGAGCTGCATGATGGGTTCGCTGAGCTGGATCCCCTCCGAATCGACGACGGGAAGGTTGAGGAACCCGATGTCGCAATGGCCGCTGCGGAGCAGTTCGACGATGCGCGGCGAAACGTCGGAGACGAGTTCGATCTTCACCTGCGGATAGATATTGTGGTATTCGACGATCTTCCCCGAGAGGATATATTGGAAAATGGATTCGGAGGCGCCGATCCGAAGGGTCCCCGTCGCGCTCTCGCGGAGCTCGGCGAGCTTTGTCTCGACGCCGCTTAAAAGTTTTAAGGACTTCTCGACGTCCTTTATGATGAGCTCTCCGCCCTGCGGCGTGAGCTGCATCCCCTTGTGCATGCGGGTAAAGAGCGGCGTGCCGAGCTGCGCCTCGAGCGTCTTGATCGCCTGTGAGACGGCGGGCTGGGAGATGTACAGCTCCTCCGCCGCCTTGGTGAGGCTTCCGCACCGTGCGACCGTAAAGAATATTTTATACAGTTCGAGATTGACCATGCTCTCCCCCTTTACTTCCCGACGCAGAACTTCGAGAAGATTTCGTCTATGACGGCCTCCGAACTCGTCTCGCCCGAGAACTCGCCGAGCGCGTTCCATGCGCGGCGGAGGTCCTCCGCATACAGTTCGGAAGGAAGTCCGTTTCTGACGGCGGCAAGGGCGTCCCGAACGCATTCGAGCGCCTCCTTTGCCGCACCGAAGTGCCGCTCCTCCATGAGAAAGACGCCCGACTCCGCGCCGTAGCCGCATTCATAGATGCGCTGTTTGAGCGCCTCGATCCCCTCCCCCGTGAAGGAGGAGACGGCGATCTCGCAGTCTTTCCTTTCCCCGAGGTCGCACTTTGCGCCCACGGTGATGACGGGCGTTCCCGCGGGAAAGTCGACCTCGTCCCCCTCTTCGCGAAGGTAGACGATGACGTCCGAAGAGAGGATCGCCTCGCGGGCGCGGCGGATGCCCTCCCGTTCGGGTCCGTCGACCCCTTCGCGCAGTCCCGCCGTGTCGGTGAGGCGGAAGAGGACGCCGCCGATCTCGATCGAAGCGTCCACCGTGTCGCGGGTGGTGCCCGGAACGGAGGAGACGATCGCGCGGTCGTACCCTACAAGCGCGTTGAGGAGGGAACTCTTGCCCGCATTGGGTCTGCCGCAGATCGCGACGCCGACCCCCTCCTTGATCTTCTTCCCCGCACGGTACTGGAGCGTAAGCGCCTCGAGCGCTTCTTCGACCTCCTTGAGCCGCCCTTCGATCTCGCGGCGGGAGTCGCTTTCGAGGTCCTCCTCGGGGAAGTCGACGTCCGCTTCCACGCTCGCAAGGCAGGCCTTGATGGAGTTTTGCAGC
>CANQQM010000037.1 GCA_947626005.1 uncultured Clostridia bacterium | reverse complement strand
CGCGCCAAGGCAATTTTGGGGGCTCCATCGTCTTTCTCCGCAAGATCGTGCGGGGCGGCGCGTCCAAGAGCTTCGGCGTAGAGGTCGCGGCGCTTGCGGGCGTCCCGCAGGAGGTCACTGACCGCGCCAAGGCAATTTTGCGCGGGCTCGAGCGTCGGGAAGAGAGGAAGCCCGCCCCCGCCGAGGAGGAACCCGAAGAGCGCGGCCCCGACCTTGCGGAGGAGCTCCGCGGGATCGACGTCAACGTTTTAACGCCTCTTCAGGCGCTTGCACTCTTGTCCGAATGGAAGGAGAAAATCGGATGATCCATATTCTGACGCCGGATATCTACAACAAGATCGCGGCGGGGGAGGTCGTCGACCGCCCCTATTCCGTGGTAAAAGAGCTCGTCGAGAACGCGATCGACGCGGGCGCGACGGAGATCTCCGTCGAGATCGACGGAGGCGGGAAGAGGCGCATCCGCGTGACGGACAACGGCGGCGGCATCGAAAAGGCCGACCTCCCGAGCGCCTACGCCTCCCATGCGACGAGCAAGCTCCGCTCCGCCGATGACCTTTTCGGGGTCCGAACGCTCGGGTTCCGCGGAGAGGCGCTTGCCTCCATCGCCGCCGTCTCCAAAATGTGCATCGTCTCCAAGACGGCGGAGGACGAAGCCTATTCGCTCTCCTCGGAGGGGGGCGTCCTCGGCGAAGTGCATCCCGCGGCGGGCGCAAACGGGACGACGGTCACCGTGGAGGACCTCTTTTTCAACACGCCCGCCCGTCTCAAATTCTTAAAGAGCGACGGACAGGAGGAGGGGGACGTCACCAACATGATCGCCCGCTTCCTTCTCTCCCGTCCCGAAATTTCCTTCGAATACACCGTCAACGGAAAGACGAAGTACCGCTCCTTCGGCGACGGCCTTGCCGCCGCGCTCGCCGCGGTCTACGGGAAGGAGATCCTCGCAAACCTCTGCGAGATCGACGCCGACCGCCACGGCGTGCGCCTTCACGGCTTTCTCGGCAACCGAAACTTCTCCAAGCCCAACAGGACCTATCAGAGCCTCTTCGTCAACGGCCGCTACGTCGTCAACCAGACGGTGGGGGCGGCGATCTCCAACGCCTACGCAAGCTACCTCATGAAGCGGCAATACCCGTTCTATGTGCTCTTCCTCGAACTGCCGCCCGAGATCGTCGACGTCAACGTGCACCCCAATAAGGCCGACGTCCGTTTCGCCGACAATCAGGTCGTGTACGGAACGGTCTATTCCGTCGTCTCCTCCGTCCTTGACGGCAACTCCCGCGCGCTCGAGTATCTTGTCTCCGAGCGGGGAAGGGGGGAAGCTTCTTCCGCGGCCGAGGAAGCGCCTGCGGCTTCCATGCCCGCCGCTTCCCAAACCGCCGCGCCTTCGCCGCAAATGTCGTACGAGGAGGCGAAGAAGGAGCTTCAGTTCGAAGTCCCCGTCACCGCGGGGCGGAGCCCCATGCCGCGGAGCGGACCGCTTCTTTTCGAAGTGCATGCGCCCACGCCCGCCGAGGAGGACGCCTTCGAGGCCAACCGCCGCTTCCTGCTCGAGGAGGAGAAGAAACAGCAGCGCGTCGACCCCGCGACCCTCGAATATAAAGGGGAGCTCTTCCACACCTACCTCTGCTACGAACGCGGGGACGAGGCGTACCTCGTCGACCAGCATGCCGCGCACGAGCGGCTCATCTACGACCGCCTCCGCGAAAAGATGGCGGCGCGGTCGGTCGTCTCCCAGCCGATGCTCATGCCCTTCGTCCTCGAGCTCAACGCACAGGAATTCGCATTCCTGAAGCAAAACTTCTCCCTTCTTCGGGAGATCGGTTTCGAAGCGGAGGAATTCGGCGGCTCGACCGTCAAAGTTTCCGCCGTCCCCGCCGACCTCATGGCGATGGACCTCAACGCATTTTTCGGGGAGGTCCTCTCCTCGATGGAGTCTCTCCGCACCATCCGCCTTCCCGACCTTCTCAAAGATAAACTTGCTTCGGCCGCATGCAAGGCGGCGGTGAAGGGCGGGGAACAGCTGACCGAGAAGGAAGTCCGCGCCCTCCTCGAGCGCATGGACGGCGACATGGGGCTCAAGTGCCCGCACGGCCGTCCCGTCGCGGTGCATCTTAAAAAGAGCGAGATCGAAAAGCTCTTCAAGCGCATCGTATGAAGCTCCTTGTCATCTGCGGCCCGACCGCGTCGGGCAAGACGGCGCTTGCCGTCGAGTGCGCCAAGGCGATCGGCGGGGAAGTCGTCTCCGCAGACGCCTTTCTCATCTACCGCGGGCTCGACATCGGAACGGCGAAGCCGACTTTGGAGGAGAGGGGAGGCATTCCCCATCACCTCATCGACGTCGCCGACCCGCGGGAAGAATTTTCCGTGAGCGATTACGAGCGCCTTGCCCTTGCCGCGATCGAGGACATTACCCTGCGGGGGAAGGTCCCAGTTCTCTGCGGCGGGACGGGGTTCTACATGAACAGCGTCCTCTTCAGAAGTTCCTTCGGGAACGTCCCCGCCTGCGCCGAAGTGCGGAAAAAGTATCAAATCCTCCTCGAAGAGGAGGGGAAGGAGGGGCTGCACGCACGTCTTGCCGCCGTCGATCCCGCGAGCGCGGAAAAGCTCCATCCGAACGACGTAAAAAGGGTCGTCCGCGCCCTCGAGATCTACGAGCTCACGGGGAAGAGAAAGTCCGACCAGCACGACGGGGCCGCCCCGCGCTTTCCCTTCGAGGCGTTTGCCTTCGACTATCCCCGCGCGGCGCTATACGAAAGGATAGGCGCGCGCACGCGCGCGATGATGGAAGGGGGGCTTCCCGCGGAGGTCGAAGGGCTTTTGAAGGCGGGGGTGCCCGCCTCGGCGCAGAGCATGCAGGCGATCGGCTATAAGGAGATCGTCCGCGGGCTCGAAGAGGGGAGACCTCTCGGCGAGGTCGCAGAAGAGATCGAAAAGAACACGCGCAACTATGCAAAGCGGCAACTCACCTTCTTCCGCCGCACCCCGAATTTGCATTGGCTTGCGCCGAAGAGCGCCGAAGAAGCGGCGCGGGAGGTCATCGGGATCTATGGACATTGAAGAACGCATTGCACGCGCCGAGAAGGCGCTTCAAAACAATTTTGCGGAGATCGACCGCGTCGCCCTCTTCAATCAGGAGAAGGTGCTCTCCGCCTTCCGCAAACACGAGGTGGCACTCCGCCACTTCCTTCCGTCGACGGGCTACGGCTACGGCGACGAGGGGAGGGAGACGATCGGAAAGATCTATGCCGACGCATTCGGCGCCGAACGGGCGATCGTCTCGCCCGCCCTTCTTTCGGGGACGCATGCGCTCACCGTCGCCCTCTTCGGCGTGCTCCGCCCCGGGGACGAGATCCTCTTCCTCACGGGGGAGCCTTACGACACCCTCCGCGGCGTGCTCCGCGGCGAAGGGGGGTCCCTCGAAGAGTTCGGCGTGAAGTCCGACGTTCTCCCTCTTACCGAGGAGGGGAAGATCGACTATCCCGCGGCCAAGAAGCGGCTTAAAGAGAAGCGCTACCGCATGGCCTACTTGCAGCGCTCCCGCGGGTACGAGCTCCGCGACGCCTTCACGGTGGACGAAATCGGCGCCGCCTGTACCTTTTTGAGAGAGGAAGGCTTTACGGGCTGTATTTTCGTCGACAACTGCTACGGCGAATTCGTCGAGACGCGGGAACCGACGGAGGTCGGCGCCGACCTCATCGTCGGCTCTCTCATCAAAAACCCGGGCGGCGGCCTTGCCCCGACGGGGGGCTACATCGCGGGGAAGGCGCGGGAGATCGAACTGTGCGAAAAGCGCCTCACCGCACCGTCGGTGGGCGGGGAGATCGGCTCCTACGCCTTCGGATATCAGCTCTTCTATCAGGGATTCTTCCTTGCGCCGCACGTCGTCGCACAGGCGCTTAAAGGGGCGCTTCTCATCGGAAAGTGCATGGACGAGCTCGGCTTCGAGAACTTTCCGAAGCTCGACCGTCCCCTTGCGGACATCACCCGCGCCATCCGCTTCCCCGACGAAAAAAAGCTGTGCGACTTCATCCGCTCGGTGCAGGAGGTCTCTCCCGTCGACAGTTTTGTCCGCCTCGAGCCGTGGGACATGCCGGGGTACGACTGTAAGGTCATCATGGCGGCGGGCTCCTTCAACGCGGGGGCGAGTATCGAACTCTCGGCGGATGCGCCCGTTCGGCCGCCCTATACCGCCTATTTTCAGGGCGGACTCACCTACGAGCATTGCCGCATTGCGTGCAAGGCCATTTTAAGCCGCCTTTTGGGCTGAAACGTTCTGCATGCGCCGCCCCGAACGGGCGGCGTTCTTTTTTTGGAAAAATTTTACGAAAACCCTTGACAAGCGTCGGGAGGGGTGATATGATATAGATATCAAAATGATATCACATTTCGGAGGGAAACTATGGAAAAAGAAGAACTTGATGTTCGGGAGATCGACAAGATCACCGAGCGCCCCGCACGGGAGAAGAACGGCTGGCTCGTTCTCATCCTTCTCATCGTTGCGATCGCGGCGTGTATGGCAATGTGCGTGCTTTCGGCAGTGCTTCTCGGCGATACGCCCGCCTTCGGCGCGCTCATCGTCGTCGGCATCCTCGGGATCTGCGCCTGCGTCGTCTGCCTCGGCGGATTCCGCCTCGTGCAGCCCAACGAAGCGTATGTTCTTACCCTTTTCGGCAAGTACTACGGCACGATCAAGCGCGACGGGTTCTATTGGGTGAATCCGTTCTGCTCGGCCGTCAATCCCGCAAGACAGGCGATGGGTTCGGCTTCGCGCAAGCTCTCCTTGAAGGCGATGACGCTCAACAACGACAAGCAGAAGGTCAACGATGAGGAGGGCAATCCCATCGAGATCTCCGTCGTCGTCATTTGGCGCATCACGAACACGGCGCGCGCGGTGTTCAACGTCGAAAATTACATGGCATATCTTTCGACGCAGTGCGACGCGGCGATCCGTCAGGTCGCGCGGCAGTACCCTTACGACGTCTCTTCGAACGGCGACGAGAAGTCTCTCCGCGGCAGCGCACAGGAGATCGCCGACGTCCTTCGCGGCGAACTTCAGGAGCGCACGACGCTTGCGGGCATCGAAGTCCTCGAAGCGCGCATTTCCCACCTTGCCTATGCGCCCGAGATCGCCGCGGCGATGCTCCAGCGCCAACAGGCCTCCGCGATCATCGCGGCACGGCAGAAGATCGTCGAGGGCGCCGTTTCGATGGTGCAGATGGCGCTCAACAAGCTCTCCGAGGAGGAGATCGTCGAACTCGACGACGAACGCAAGGCGCAGATGGTCTCCAACCTTCTCGTCGTCCTCTGCGGCAACCGCGACGCGCAGCCCGTCGTCGGAACAGGCAGTATCTACTAAAAGCGCAGGGCGCTTTCTATCGGAAATCATATGGAAGAGATCGTGCGGGCGGAAAACCTCACCAAGACGTTTACGCTCTCCAAAAAACAACAGCGCATCGAGCGGGCGGAGATCGCCCGCCGCGTTGCCGTTGACGGGCTGAATTTCTCCGCCTACCGCGGGGAGATCTACGGCCTCCTCGGCCCGAACGGGGCGGGGAAAACGACGACGCTCCGCATGCTTGCGACGCTCATCCGCCCCGACAGCGGCGACGCCTTCCTCGCAGGGCACTCCGTCGTGAAGGAGGCGGGCAAGGTGCGCGACGTCGTGGGCTTTCTGACGAGCGACTTAAAGCTCGAGGGATTCTTCACGCCCGACTACCTCTTCGACTTCTTCGGCGCGATGCACGGCGTCGACAAAGCGACGCTTGCAAGGCGCAAAAAGGAGCTCTTCGAACGGTTCGGCATCGATAAATTTGCCGAAGTTCGGGTCAAAAACCTCTCGACGGGCATGCTCCAGAAGGTCTCTTTGGTCATTTCCATCGTCCACGACCCCGAAGTTGTCATCTTCGACGAGCCGACGAACGGGCTCGACGTCATCACGGCGAAGGTCGTGACCGACTTTCTGACCGAGCTCAAGGGGATGGGGAAGAGCATCCTTCTCTCGACGCACATCTTCTCCCTCGTCGAAAAGCTGTGCGACCGCGTCGGGATCATCATCGACGGGAAACTTGCTTACGAGGGCATGCTCTCGGAGATCGACGACCTCGAGAGCCGCTTCTTCGGGCTCTACCGTTCGATCAAGGGGGAAGAGGTATGAAGCTCGGCGCACTCATCAAAAAGGAATTTCATCGCTTCTTCCGCGACCCGCGGCTCATCGTCACGATGCTCCTTCCGGGGATCGCCATCTTTTTGCTCTATTACTTCGTCGGCGAAGCGGTGTACGCGGAGCCCGAAAAGTACGAGTTCAAAGTGTGCCTTGTGGGAAGTTCCGTCTGCACGCAGCTCATCGAAGAGGCGATTGCGGACGGGACGGAAAACACCGTCGAGTGGTTGGAATGCGACGATCCCGAGGCAGCCAAAGAGCAGGTCGAAAAGGGGGAGGCTTCGGCGCTTCTCCTCTTTTCGGAGGGGTTCGATACCTCCCTCGACCGCCCTTCGGTCACCATTGTCTACGACCCTTTGAGCGACGAGAGCGCGGCCTTCCACGCGATCGCCTCCGCCGTATTGCGCGAAGTGGGGATGCGCTACACGCTTGCGGAGGAGAGCGTCGCCTCCGCCGAGCAGATGGGCATGGAGGTCATGCAGTCCATTCTTCCCTTCATCGTCGTCTGCTTCATCTTCTCGGCGTGCATGTCGGTGACGCTCGAGTCGGTCGCGGGGGAAAAGGAGCGGGGGACGCTCGCCACCATCCTCGTCACTTCCGTCAAGCGCTCGGAGATCGCCCTCGGGAAGGTCGTGCCGCTCAGCTGCGTCTCCATGCTCGGCGCACTGTCGAGTTTCCTCGGAATGGCCTTCTCGATGCCTCATCTCATGGGCGTTTCCCTCGGATTCCTCGGCATGTACGGGTTTTTAAGCTATCTCATGATGTTCCTCCTCATTCTCGGGATGGTGCCGCTCATCGTGGCGCTCGTCTCGGTGCTCTCCGCCTATGCGCGGTCGGTGAAGGAGGCCTCCGCCTATTCGGCAGTCGTCATGATCGTCATCATGGCCGTCTCCCTCCTCGTCTCCTTCGTTCCGATGATGGGGGCGTGGTCGGCGGCGATCCCCGTCCTCAACGCCGTTGTCTCCCTGCAGGAGATCCTGTCGGGGCACATGGTTCTCTGGAAGGCGTTTTTAAGCGTCGGAATGAACCTCGCCTATACGGGTGCGCTCATCTTCCTTCTTGCAAGGATGTTCTCGAGTGAGCGCATCATGTTCGGAAAGTAAGATCGCAAAGGAGGAAGCATGAAAGAAACGGATAAAAACAAAAAACAAGTGCCGCTTCGGCTGACTCCGTCGCTGTATGCCGATCTTACGCGTTGGGCGGAGGAGGACTTCCGCTCTCTCAACGGCCAAATCGAATATCTGCTCACCGAATGCGTCAAAAAGCGCAAGAAGGGGAGTTCCAAACGCGCAGGGCAGGAGGACAGAGGATGAAGATCGTATTCGGCGTTCTCGAAGTGCTCTTCATGTTCATTCTGATGTTCGTACACGAGGGGGAGGGCGGCTCTCCCGGCGTTCGTATCCTTCGGATCGTCTCAGAGGTCGGGATCGGCGTCGTCGCGGTCGCCGTCGTCCTCTATGCGCATTTCGAGGCGAAGCGGAAGCGGGAAGCGGTCGAAGCCGCGCTCCGTTCGGACGAGTGCCACATCCTCGGCGTGAGCTTCGGCAGAGTTCGGGAGGGGGAGAAGGCCCTCCGCCGCGGCACGTTCATCGTCACGGGATTCCGCACGCGGGACGCTTCCCTTGTCCGCGCTTTCTACGACGGGGAGGAAGAGGTGTTCGAAGAGGCGGAAGGGCTCATCGAGGGGCACACGCAGCTCAAGGCCGACGCTCTTCTCACCTTTGCGCAAAAGACGGTCTTTCTCGACGAGGAGCTCTATGCCTTCTTAAAGGCGGAGGAGAGTTTTGCGCCCTTTCTCAAGGCAAACAAGGTCGAGATCGTCGATAAATTGTAATTTGCGAAGTAGTATGCGTGACATAATAAAGCGCATTTATGCGTACCGTGTCGCGTTTTTGAGGGAAATATGAAATTCGAAGAGTACTGCCGTTCGGCGGAATTCGAAAAGGGGCTTACGCGGAAGAGGACGAGAAGGCGGGCGATGCCTTTTTGGATCGTTTCGCTCGTTATGATATTTGTCCTTACGGTCGGCCTTCACTATTTTACCGAGTATGCGGATTCGCTCGACCGTGTTCCCGTATGGCTTTGGATCTGTTTTGCCTTCCTCCTTGTGCTCTTCGTCGGCGCATGGATCGCGGAGATCGTCCTCGAAACCAAGGCCAAAGAGCGCCGCGGGCACTTTCTCGACAGCTTCTATTCCGTCGGGCTTCTTCTCTACTTCCGCGGCATCGATTTTTCCCTTTCCGACTGGATCAAAGGGGAGAAGATCGAACTCAAGATCTCCGTCCCCGCCCCCAAGGGGAACTGTAATTTCGTGAAGCTCTCCGCGGAGGGAAGGGAAGTCGAGCTTGATTTAAGCCCTTGGGGCGGCATGGAGGTCTACGACGCCGTCCTCGCCGCGCAGTACTTCCTCATCGCCCATTTGGACGGTTATCTCCCTTTCCCGACGTCGGTCTTTTCGTATGCGGTGACCGATCTCGGCTTTGCCGAGGGGGAGAGGACGCGCAGCGGCCTCATCGTCAAGGACGGAAAATTCACCCTCTTCGGCAGACTTCTTCGCGGCGACTACCGCACGGCGAGGAAATATCTTGTCAAAAAACACCTTTTGGAGGAAGAATAATGGAAGGCATGCTCATTGGGATCGTCGTCGGCGTCTCCTTTTTATGCCTTGCGGTGCCGCTTGTGATCGTCTTAGTGATGCGTCGCCGCTCTTCGAAGAGCTATATGTTCCGCGTCAACTCTCACGAAGTGCTTTTAAGGATTCAGGCGTACGGCGGGACGCTCTCGGTGGACGGGGAAACCGTCGACGAGCTGTTCGCGAACGGTCTCGTACGCTATACCCTCCGCACACAGCTTGCGGGGGAGGAGCTGCGCGTGCATGTCTGCCGCCGCACTCCGACCCGCCTCGAAGTGACGGCGTTTTACGGAAAGACGCCGCTTACGGGAACGATCCTCTCCCGCTGAACGTTAAAAAAAACGCGTCTGCCCCGCGGCAGACGCGTTTTTTTGCTGTTTTTTACCGCAACGGTTCCTGTTTTACGAGGGTATAGCCCTTTTTGGGCTTCCTGCGGAAGAAGTCGATCTTCCCGCCGAACTTGACGAACACGATGAACGCGGCGATCGCGAGAACAGTCACGCAGATGACGACGATCGCCCACGCGTCGAGCGTCTCCGCCTTCACGCGCGACCAAAGTTCGTTGATGCGCACGTTGGCTTCCTCGCCGTAGTAGTCCATGACGGCGGAGCGGGCGATGACCTCGGAAGGGGGGAACTGGGCGAAGAGCTGACGGCAGGCCGCCTGTTCCTCGTCGGCGACGATCGTCGCAAGTCCCTCCGTCCCTTCGCCGTAGAAGAAGTAGGAGAGGTCGTACGTCGTTGTCGTGTCCGATTCCTCTTCGCCGTACAGATAGTCGGCATAGGCAAGCATTTCGTTGTTTTCGCCTGCGATCGCGGAGGTGTAGCCGATATAGTAGCTGTTTCGCATCGCGTTGTTGGGCATGGAGAGGAAGTTGACGAACGCCTGCGCCGCCTGCTTATTGGAGCCCTTCGGCATGACCCAGCCGTCGAACCAGAGGTTCGTGCCGCTCTCGGGGACGTAGTAGTTGAGGAGGACGGAACCTTCCGCTTCGCCTTCCTCGTTTTCGTCGCTCTCCGCGAGGGTGAGGGCATAGACGGCGTCGCCGCTCCATGCGTAGTTGAGCCAGATCTTCCCGCTCACCATATCCGCCTTGCCCGTATCCGTCTCGAAGCTGTAGATGTTGTCCTTGATCGCCATGAGGGTGGGCTCGACCTCTTCGATCGTCCCGTCGTCCGTCGCGTTGAAGATGCGGGTGAGCTCCTTGGAATAGCCCTCCGCGCTTCTGTCGAGGGCGAGAAGCTCGTCCTGATAGGTCACGCCGAGCGCCGCGAAGTAGGTGTCGCGCACGTTGTCTTTTGCGGTGATCTTTCCCTTATATTTTTCGCTTGTGAACGCCTTCCAACCGAGGGAGGCAAGTTCGTCGGGCTGTACGAGGGCGGGATTGTACACAAACCCCGTCGTTCCCCACATATAGCCCGCGGCGTAGTCCTTCCAGAGGTATTCGGTGCTGTCGAGCCCCGCGTTGTTTGCGAATTTGTCGCGGATGAAGGGGGAGACGCCCCGCACATAGTAGTTGTTCGGGTCGCTTTCGTCGAAGAAACTTTCATCGTACGGCTCGAGCCGTCCCTCCGCCGCAAGCTTCATGATCATGTAGTCGGAGGGGCAGAGGAGGTCGTATTCGTTGCCGAGCACGATCTCGTTGTACATATCTTCGTTGGTGCCGAAGGTGGAATATTCGACGCTGATGGGGGTGCCGTACTCCTTTTCGTACCAGAGGCAGAAGTCGTCGAGAAGTTCTGGCCCCTCGTCGGAGAGCTCGACGCCCATCGTCTCCCTGTACCAGTCGAGGTAGTCCCCGTCGATGAGGTCGGAGGGGACGCTTTCCCCGTTTTCGTCGGTGAGGTGGAGCTCGTCGTAGAGGAGAGCGCCTTCGCCCCCGTCGTCGATGTATTCTTCCCAGTTATAGATGCGGAGCACCGTCGCCTTTTCCTTTGCCCCGCACCCGCCGAGCACGGTGAGGGAGGGGAGGAGGAAGAGAGCGGCAAGGGTCAAAGCGGAAGCACGTTTCATTGTTTCGCCTCCTTTTTCCTGCCGGTGAGGTTGGAAATGATGACAAAGAGCAGAATGACAACGAAGATGATCGTCGTGAGCGCCCAGAAGGAGGAGAGGGTCTCCGCCGTGTGCGCATTGCCCTTCGTCGTCGCGTTGTAGACGTAGGTCGAAATGGTCTCAAAGCCCGACGGGCGGGTGTAGACGGTGACGATATAGTCGTCAAGCGACAGGGTGACGGCGAGCATGAAGCCCGAAATGACCACGACGGACATGAGCGCCTTGAAGGGGGAGGCCCCGAGGTCGAGCGCCGCCTCGTAGAGGGAGTTGTCCATCTGCTTGAGCTTGGGAATGACGGAGAGCACGACAAAGGGGGTGCAGATGACCATATGCCCGATGACGAGGGTGAAGTAGGATTTCCCGATCCCGACGGCGACGAAGGTGATGCAGAGCGCCAATGCCGTCACGATCTCCGCGTTGATGACGGGGATCTGCGACACGGCGTGAACGGCGCCCTTTATCCGCTTTTTGGAGTAGAACATGCCGATCGCGCCCGCCGTGCCGAGGACGGTGGAGAGCGCCGCCGCGACAAAGGCGAGAAGGAAGGTATTTCCGATCATTCCGAGTACCTTGCGGTTGGAGAACAGCGCGGCGTAGTGGCGGAGGGAGAATCCTTCGAACCGCCCGATGAGGTCGGTCTCGTCGAAACTGTAGATCGCAAGGAGCAAAATGGGGGTGTAGAGAAGGAGGAGAACAAGCCCGACGAAGGCGGCCTTTAAGCACTTTACAAGGACAGGATGACGCTTCACAGGTTTGTCCCCCTTACATTTTCTTCCGATTTGAACCCGCCCGAGAGCCATGTGGAGACAAAGACGACGATGAGAAGGACGAGCGCGACCATCGAGCCCATGTGCCAGTCCGTCCCGAAATATTCATAGATGAACTTGCCGATGATCGTCACCTTCGCATTTCCGAGCATGTCGGAGACGACGTAGTTCGTCATGGAGGGGAGGAAAACCATCGTGACGCCGCTCATGATCCCGGGCATCGAGAGGGGAACGGTGATGCGGGTGAAGGTCGTGAAGGCGTTCCCGCCGAGGTCGGCGCTCGCCTCATAGAGGGAGTTGTCGATCTTCAGCATCGTCGTGTAGAGGGGCAGGATCATAAAGGGCAAAAAGTCGTAGACCATGCCGAATACCGTCTTGAAGTAGTTCGCGCCCGCAAGCCATTCCATGCCGTTAAGCGAAGTCAGAAGGTTGAAAAGTTCGCGGATGGCGTTCACGCGGAGGACGAAGTTGATCCACATCGGAAGCACGAAGAGCATCAAAATGACGAACTTCTTTTTGAGGGTGCTCCGCGCAAGGATATACGCGACGGGATAGGCGATGACGAGGCAGGCGACCGTCGTGATGAGTGCAATGACGAGGGAATAGACGATCGTCGAGAGCTTGGTCGGGTCGGAGAAAAAGCGGATGAAATTGGAGAAAGACGGGTGCATCTCCTTGTCCGTGAACGCATAGAAGAGGATGATGAGCATCGGGATGATCACGAAAAAGAGGAGAAAGACGGCGTAGGGGACGCACAGCGTCTTGCGGGAAAATCGGGGGATCTTCATCGTTTCTCCTCCGTGTGCTTGAGCGTCAGTTTGATCTTATCCTTGGGGATGATGACGGAGACGAGGTCGTTTTCGTTCCAGAGGTCCTCGGTCGCGAATACGAAATCCTCCTCGCTCTCCTCCGTACGGACGATGAGGCGGTAGTGGTCGCCCTTGTAGATGATGGAGATGATGCGCCCCGTCGTGCCGCCCGCTTCGGCGTCGTCGCTGATCGTGATGTCGTGCAGCCCGACTTCGACTTTGACTTCGACGTCGGTGAGGTCGATCTTTTCGCCGTCGGCCTTGACGAGGTACTCCTCCTCGTCGATGTGGCTGCCGGGATAGAGCTGCGTCACGTCGCATTCGAATTCGCCGTCCGCAAATTCGACGGTATTGTGCTTGGTGATGACGCCGTCGTACACGTTGGTGGTGTACTTGGGCTTCATGAGGTGGATGCCGTCGGGGGCGACGTTCATGCCGATCGTCTCGCCGACCGTTCTGCTCTCCGTCGAGTTGATGACGAGCTCATACTTCCCGACGCGCGCCGTGATCTCGTAGTGGATGCCCTTAAAGACGACGGAGATGACTTCGCCGACGAGGATCCCGTCCTCGGGCCTGCACATGCGGATATCTTCGGGCCGCACGACGACGTCAACGGGCTCGTTGAGCTCGAATTCGTCGAGGCAGTCGAAGGTCTTTCCGCAGAATTTGACCTTTTTATCGCCGACGACCGTCCCGTTTAGGATGTTGCTCTCGCCGATGAAGTCGGCGACGAAGGTATTCGCGGGCTCGTTGTAGATGCCGAGGGGGGTGCCGATCTGCTGGACGACGCCGTCCGCCATGACGACGATCGTATCCGACATCGTGAGCGCCTCCTCCTGGTCGTGGGTGACGTAGATGAAGGTGATCCCGAGGCGTCGGTGCATCTCCTTGAGCTCGATCTGCATCTCCTTGCGCATCTTGAGGTCGAGTGCGCCGAGGGGTTCGTCGAGGAGAAGGATCTCGGGCTCGTTGACGATGGCCCTTGCGATCGCGACGCGCTGCTGCTGGCCGCCCGAGAGGGTGGAGATGGAACGCTTTTCGAATCCCTCGAGGTCGACGAGCGTGAGCGCCTTTTCCACCTTTTCGCGGATCTGCTGCTTTGTGAGCTTTTCCGTGCGGGTGTAGCTTTCTCCGCTCTCGTTTTGATAGGTATTTACGACCTTTTTGCACTTGAGCCCGAACGCAATGTTCTCAAAGACATTGAGGTGGGGGAAGAGCGCATACCGCTGGAAAACCGTGTTCACGGGGCGCTTATTGGGGGGAAGGAGAGAGATATCCTGCCCGTTTAAGAGGATCTTCCCGCTCGTCGGCAGGTCGAAGCCCGCGATCATGCGGAGCGTCGTCGTCTTTCCGCAGCCCGAGGGGCCGAGGAAGGTGATGAACTCTCCCTTGTTCACATAAAAACTGACATGATCGATGACCAAGTTGTCGTCGTAGTACTTTGTGACGTCCTGAAGTTCGATGATGTGTTCCGCCATGCAGCGCTCCTTTCCCCGACGGGGCAGATTTTCAGAAATTGGGCGGGGTGGAGATCCAGAGGAATCTCGCCCTCGTCTTTCCGCGGTTGACGATGTAGTGCTCTTTTCCCGCCGCGTAGTAAAAACTTTCGCCCTTTTTGACGGGATAACTCTTCTTGTCGCGGATAACGGAGAGTTTTCCCTCGAGGACGAACCCGAACTCTTCGCCCTCATGGGGGAAGTCGGGCTGGGTGGAGGCCCCGGGCTCGAGAGTGACGAGAACGGGCTCCATCATGTTCTTTTGCGCATTGGGGATGACCCAGTCCAAGGTCATTCCCTCCGACTGCTTTTCGATGTACTCTTCCTCGGAAAAGACGATCTTTTCCTCGTCCGACTCACGGAAAAACTCCGAAAGACTGCTCCCGAGCGCATTGAGAAGGTCGCAAAGCGTCGCAATGGAAGGGCTCGTGAGGTCGTTTTCGAGCTGAGAGATGTACCCCTTGGTGAGTTCGCACCGATCGGCAAGCTCTTCCTGCGTTAAATTTTTCTGTTGGCGCATATCGCGAAGGCGTGCGCCGAGTCCGAGCTCCATTTCCGCTCCCCGTGTTTAGTATTTATAAACTTTTCGGCATTTTTTACGAAACTTTCGTAAAACTAAACCGAAAGTTTAATAAAAATAAACCGCAACGAAAATCAGTATATCGGCATAATATGGTTTTGTCAACCTTTTGAGCGCGGGAAATGCAAAAAGTTTGTCCGACACATATTTTGTAAGGAAGCGTGATTTATTTTGCAAGAAGTTGTCGAAATTCACAAAAAAGGCGCGGAAAAGCTGTCAATGCGCGCCAAGGG
>CANQQM010000036.1 GCA_947626005.1 uncultured Clostridia bacterium | reverse complement strand
ACATTATAACACGTTTTGCACAAAAATCAAGTCCTGTTTGAACAAATTTTCTCCGAAATTGAAATTCTTTGCGGAAAGACCGCGCCCCCTCGGCGCCCGCCCACGGAGGCGGCAAAAATACGGCGATACATTCGACACATGTGCCCCGCCGCGTTCCGCGGCGGGGCACATGGCTCAGTATGACGAATTTGGAAGCTGTGCGGTTCAATATGACGGAATGATCACGGGTTCGAGGCGGGGGATTTGACTTTCATGAGGCGGACGATCGAGGCGCGTTCGTTCTCGTCGAGCTTGTTCCGAATGTACTTGATCGTCTCCTCGAGCTGCGGGATCATGACATACTCCAAGGCGTTGACGCGGCGTTTGTTGCGTTCGATCTCGTACGACAAGAGCCGCACCGCCTTCTCGATCGCGGCAAGACGCAGAAGTTTGGGGAGCAGCGCCGACACCATCCGCACCGAATCGTCGGCCTCACTCGTGATCTCGGAGAAGGCGTAGGGCAGCGCGGAGGACGAACCCGTCTCGGCGAGGGTGATTTTTGGCACATCCACCCCCATCACGCTCTCCGTTTCGAGCTCCGCCATCCGTTTTTGGGTGGGCATGCAGAAGGCCGTCTCCTGCACATAGGCGGGCGTGAGCGCCCCTGCGAGCGCGTACTGCTTGAGTGCGGCCGCAAGGTCCCCTTCCGCCTCGTCGCGGAGGCGCTTATCTTCGCGGAGGAGCAGGGTAAAACGGCGCACCATCTCGTCCGATTTATCCTTGAGGAGCTTGTGCCCTCTCACCGCCGTCTGCAGACGCGCCTTGAGTTTTTTGAGCTCCATGCGCGTCGGATTTACATTGAGTCTTGCCATATTTTCCGAAAATCCTCCCTCCCCGGAGGGCGGAGGTCACTTCATGTACTTTTCGATATATTCTGTGCGGATGCGCTTGAGTTCTCCCTTCGGCAAGATCTTCAGAAGTTCCCAGCCGAGGTCGAGGGTCTCCTCGATGGTGCGGTCCTTCTCGAAGCCCTGATCGATGTACTTCTCTTCGAACGCCTCCGCGAATTCGGCGTAGAGCTTGTCGACGTCCGAGAGCGCCGCTTCGCCGAGGATGGCGGAGAGCTCCTTGCTCTCCTTGCCCCGCGCGTATGCCGCGAAGAGCTGGTTCATCGTGTCGGCGTGGTCCTCCCGCGTCTTGCCCGCGCCGATGCCCTTATCCTTCAACCTCGAAAGGGAGGGAAGAACGTCGATGGGCGGATTGACGCCCCGCTTGTAAAGTTCGCGGGAGAGGATGATCTGCCCCTCGGTGATGTACCCCGTTAAGTCGGGGATGGGGTGCGTTTTATCGTCCTCGGGCATCGTGAGGATGGGGATCTGGGTGATGGAACCCTTGCAGCCGCGGATGCGCCCCGCCCTCTCGTAGAGGGAGGCGAGGTCGGTGTAGAGGTACCCGGGATAGCCCCGCCGCCCGGGGATCTCCCGTCTTGCCGCGGAGACTTCGCGGAGGGCCTCCGCATAGTTGGTGATGTCCGTCATGATGACGAGGACGTGCATATCGCAGTCGAAGGCAAGATACTCCGCACAGGTGAGGGCGATGCGCGGCGTCGCGATGCGCTCGACGGCGGGGTCGTCGGCGAGGTTGGTAAAGAGCACCGTGCGTTCGATGGCCCCCGTGCGGCGGAAATCGTCGATGAAGTACTGGGCTTCCTCGAAGGTGATGCCGATCGCGGCGAACACGACGGCGAAGTTGCTGTCCGAGCCCTTCACTTTTGCCTGCCGTGCGATCTGTGCGGCGAGTTCGGCGTGCGGGAGGCCGCTCATCGAGAACACGGGGAGCTTCTGGCCGCGCACGAGGGTGTTCAGCCCGTCGATCGCCGATACCCCCGTCTCGATGAATTCGTTCGGGTAGTCGCGTGCGGCGGGATTGATGGGTTCGCCGTTGATGTCGAGCATCTTTTCGGGAATGACGGGCGCGCCGCCGTCGCGGGGGTTGCCCATGCCGTCGAAAACTCTTCCGAGCATATCTTTGGAGACGGCGAGTTCCTGCGCATGCCCCAAAAAGCGGGCCTTGGCGGTCGCGATCTGCAGCCCCTGTGCGTTTTCGAAGAGCTGGACGACCGCCTTGTCGCGGTTGACTTCGAGCACCTTCCCCCTG
The DNA here is from genome assembly GCA_947626005.1 of uncultured Clostridia bacterium. Lineage (GTDB taxonomy): Bacteria > Bacillota > Clostridia > Christensenellales > Borkfalkiaceae > Gallimonas. Next base: position 12,871 of record CANQQM010000036.1, on the reverse strand, counting down.
CGAATTTCGCCGTTCGAGCAGAGGATCTCGACAAGTTCATTGTAGGTGACCCCCTCTACGCCCTCGACGAGCATGAGCGGCCCGACGACTTCGCGGATGGTCTTATATTCCTTAAACATCCCTCTCTCCCCCTTCGGAAAGCGCCTTGATCTGCGCACTCATCTCCCCGATAAGCGCATCGAATGCGGCAAGGTCGCCCTCCTCGATATATTTCGCCCGTCCGATCTTCTCCATGAAGGGGCACTTCAGAATGTCGTCCAAGGCGACGAAATTGGAGACGGCCTCGTCGGAGAGGGTGTAGAACTCGTAGATGGTGAGCAGCATCCGAAGCTGTTTTTCGAGGGAGGTATAGGTATCTACCTCGTGAAAAGCGTTCTGATGGAGGTAGTCCTCGCGGATCATCTTGGCGGTCTCCATGATGAGACGGTCGTGCGAGGAGAGCGCATCCATGCCGACGAGGCGGACGATCTCGTCGAGCGACGCCTCCTCCTGCAGGGTGGTCATGGCGAACTGACGGTATTTGAAAAAGCCCTTGCCGACCTTCTTGTCGTACCAATCCTTCATTCGGTCCGCATACAGCGAATAGCTGATGAGCCAGTCGATCGCGGGGAAGTGCCGCTTGTAGGCGAGGGAGGCGGAGAGCCCCCAGAACACTTTGACGATGCGGAGGGTCGCCTGCGAGACGGGTTCGGAGAGGTCGCCCCCGGGCGGAGAGACCGCCCCGATCGCCGTGACCGAGCCCGTCCTCTCCCCCTCTCCGAGGAGACGGACGACGCCCGCTCTTTCGTAGAATTCGGCAAGGCGGCTCGCAAGGTAGGCAGGATACCCCTCGTCGCCCGGCATCTCTTCGAGGCGGCCGCTCATCTCGCGGAGGGCCTCCGCCCAGCGCGACGTGGAGTCGGCCATGATCGCGACGTTGTATCCCATATCGCGGTAGTACTCCGCGATGGTAATTCCCGTATAGATCGACGCTTCCCGCGCCGCCACGGGCATATCCGAAGTGTTGGCGATGAGCACCGTGCGCTTCATAAGCGGCTCCCCCGTCTTGGGGTCCTTGAGGGCGGGGAACTCGTTGAGGACGTCCGTCATCTCGTTCCCGCGCTCTCCGCAGCCGACGTAGACGATGATATCCGCGTCCGCCCACTTGGCGAGCTGATGCTGGACGACCGTCTTGCCGCTCCCGAAGGGGCCGGGGACGGCGGCGACGCCGCCCCGCGCGATGGGAAAGAGGGTGTCGATGACCCGCTGTCCCGTCACCATGGGGCTGTCGGGAGAGAACTTTTCGCGATAGGGCCGCCCCTTGCGGACAGGCCACTTGCGGAGCATGGCGACGTGCTCCTCCCCCTTCTCCGTCTTGATCCGCGCAACGGGCTCGACGATGGTGAAGTCCCCCTCCGCAATGGAGATGATGCGCCCTTCCATGCCGTTGGGGACGAGGATGCGGTGCTCGACGATCTCCGTCTCCTGCACGACGCCGAGGATGTCCCCCTCGCGGACGGCGTCCCCCGCCTTTTTGCACGGGGTGAAGTGCCACTTCTTTTCACGGCTTAAGGAATTGACGGAGACGCCGCGGGAAATGCGGCTGCCGTATTTGAAGTTGAGCGTCGTGAGCGGGCGCTGGATGCCGTCGAAAATTCCCGTGAGAAGCCCCGGCGCAAGTTCCGCCGAAAGGGGCTCCCCCGTCGAGACGACGTCCTCCCCGGGGCCGAGGCCCGAGGTCTCTTCGTACACCTGTATCGACGCTTTGTCTCCCCTCAGCTCTATGATCTCGCCGACGAGCTGTAATTCGGAGACGCGGACGACGTCGTAGAGCTTTGCGTCCGCCATATTCTCGGCGACGATGAGCGGTCCCGAGACTTTTACCGTTTTTCCAATCTTTCCTGCCATATCGTTCTCCGCATAAGCGATCTCTATTTACGGAACAAAATGTCGACGCCGAGGGCGCGTTCCATCGTGCTCTTCAAAAATTTTTCGCCGTACCCCCGCTCCTTGCCCGTCGGAATGGGAAGGACGACGGGATAGGCCTCCTCGTCGAACCGCCTTAAAAGGTCCTTCAAGGGCTCCGCGTACTCCTCCGAGAGGAATACGACGGGATAGTCCCGTGCGACCCGACGAAGGGTCTCGCGGGCACTCTTTTCGTCCCCGACGGGGAACGCGTCCACCCCTGCCGCGCGGAACACCGTGACCGTTTCCGCGGAACCGACGACCGCCATTTTTCCCTGCATCATTTCCCCCCTACGAGCCGTTTTTCGATCTCCGCCTGCGACGCGCCCGCCCGAAGCGCCGTGAGAACGGTGCGCACGTTGCGGATCTCCCCGCGGCGGCGGAATACATAGTAGAGGAAGGGCTCCCGCCCCTCGAGCCCGAAGCGGCGCTCCGCATAGAACTTCTCTTCAAAGCTCTCGAGGAGGCGTTCCGCCCCCGTAAAGGGCGGCTTCCCCGCGGCAAGGCACGCCGCATAGAACGCTGCGTACGGCGTCCCCGAAAGCGCCCTCTCCCGCTTTTCCGCATCCTCCGAGAAGATCCCGCGGAGGGTTTCCTCCTTGCAGGAGCCGCCGGGGAGGAAGAGTTCCTTCGCGGCGTCGAAGTCCCGCGCACGGAAGGCGGTGAGGATGTTCGTCATGTCCACCCGCATCCGAAGCAACTTTGTGAGGTCGCGGCGGAGGCGGAAGAGACGGAAGAGGTAGGAATACATCGCACGGTCGAACGCCGCGCCGATCTCCGCACCCGTCGCCCCCTCTTCGATCTCGGGGACGGGCGGGGTGCCCTCTTCGAGCATTTCCTTGAGCTTTTCGACGGATCGGAGCCCCTCGGGCGCAAGCATGGGCGAAGGGTCCTCCGAGAGAAGCTCCGCCTTTTTGAGCGCCTTCAGATTATGGAAGTCGCGCGGGGCGAAAAAGTACGCCCTGTCCGCTTCCGACGGCGCATATTCGCGGATGAAGGCGTCGAGCGCCCTCTCCTCCGCAAGAACGGGGTCGCCGCCGCCCGCTCCGAAGCCGCTCTCCGAGAGGGCGCGGAGGACTTCCTCCTCCGTCATCGCGGGAAAGCGCGAGAGCTTTTCGCCGAGGAGCTGCCTCTCTTTGACGGCGATCACGCCGTTTGTGTACACGGTACTTAACATTCAGTGTTTCTCTCCGAACAGGGCGCGGGCGATCTCCGCCTGATGCTCCTCGCGGTCGGCCGCAAGGAGAGCGGGATAGCTGAGGTCTTTATCCGCCTTCTTCCCGCGCAGCAAAAACCCGCCCTTAAGATCGGGGCGATCCTTACTTACGGTGAGCTTCTTCTCCCTTACGACGGGGAGCTTTTCCGCCTTGTCGGCGTAGGCGAACCCGTCCGAAAAGACGATCTCGTCCCCCTCCTCCGCATAGCTTTCGAGGAGCTTTTCCGTCAGGGATAGGGCGTCGTGCTCTTCCAAACAGAGAAGGGCCGCGAGAGCACGGAGATAGACGGCGTCGAGCACCCGTCTGCGCTCCGCAAGACGGATCTTGGCACCGTCGAGCCGCGCCATGGCGGCACGGCCTTCACGGATGCGCTCTCCGCGCGCCTCCGCCTCTTTTTCGGCGTCGCGATACTCCCTTTCGCATTCGGCTTCGGCGGCCTTAACGATCTCCTCCGCACGCGCTTTTGCGCTGCGCACGGTCTCCTCCGCCTCCGCCTCCGCATCGGAAAGGATGCGCGCGACGAGTTCTTCCTTTCCCATAACTTAAATCCTGATGACGAGGAGCAGGGAAATGACGAGCCCGAGAAGGGCGTAGAACTCGATCATTGCGGGGCCCATCGCCACTTTGAAGCCGAGGTCCTGCTTGGCCGCGGCATAGATGCAGTTGACCGCCGCCTTCGCCTGGAAGAAGGCGGAGACGAACCCGGAGATCGCCATCGGAAGGCAGGCCGCGAAGATAGACCAGCCCTGCGCAAGCGCCTGTGCCGCCTCCGTCGCCTCGAGGACCGCGCCGAGCTTGTTCGTCGCGAGAATGGCGATGAGGAAGCCGTAGAGCCCCTGCGTGGCGGGGAGGAGCATGAGGATGATGAGCTTGCCGAACTTCTTCGGATTCTCCCCGAGGACGCCCGCGGTGGCGCTCGCCGTCTTATAGAGGCCGAGCCCCGACCCCACACCCGCGAGGACCACGCAGAGCGCGATCCCGATGATCGCAACCACATAACCGGTTGAATACATGTTACAAAAACCTCCGTTATTTTTCTATTGTCAAGCCGCTTTTGTCTGCGGCGAAGTCACGTTTTCCCCTCTGAGTTCGATGTACTTCGCATGGGAGCCGAGGGGTTCGAAGAGCATGCCTTCGCCCTCGTAGAATCTGCCGAAGAATTCCACATACTGAAGGCGCGCCGTATGAATGTATGCGCCGAGGAGACTGATCGCAAGATTGAACACATGCCCCACGACCATGAGGACGGCGCCGAGCACGATGAGCACCGACCCCGAGGTCAAAAAGTCGATGGAATAATCGGAGATGACCCCCGCGATGACGGCCCCCGTGAGCATGAGCCCGTAGAGACGGATGTAGCTTAAAACGTCGGTAAAGTAGTTGATGAGCCCGTAGAGGGCGCCGAAGCCCTTCGTGAATTTCCCGAGGAAGCGTTCGTGCCGCCCCGCCGTGAGGACGGCGACAAGAAGGGCGCCGACCGCCGTGATCGCCCCCACCCACGCAAGGACGGGAAGGTTGAAGTCCTCCGTAATGCCGACGACCGCAAGGAAGGCGCCGAGGGAAAAGACCGCCCAGACGAGCCCGTCGAACACCCCGTCCCACGGCTTTTTCCGATGCACGCATTGGGCGAATTTGCATACATACCCCGCACATAACTGGAAGATCCCGAGAAGAAGGGCAAGGATGAGGACGGCGGGAAGTTCGATCCCCGCAAGGGTGTACATCGCGGTCTGCGCATCGGGCATGACGGTAAAGGGCAGAACGCGCACGCCGAAGAGGGAATTGAAGAGCAGCCCCCAGAAAAAGGCGAACACGCCGCCGATCCCGAACACGCCGCCGAGACTTTTGATGCTCCCCTTCTTCTTTTTCCAGATGAAAAATCCGCCGAGCATCATCATGAGCCCGTAGCCCATATCCGCCATGATGAAGCCCAAAAACAGGCTATAAAAGAAGGACATGACGGTATTGGGGTCGAGTTCGCGTGCGTTCGGCGCGGAGTACATATTGGTCACCGTCTCGAAATTGGAGACGATCTTGTTGTTGCGGACAAGGGTCGGGACGGGCTCCTCTTCGACGGGATCGGAAAATTCGAAAAAGAGCGGGATCCCGAGGGAGAGAAGCGCGTTCTTTACCCCTTCCTCCCCGTCGGCGGGCACAAAGGCCTCCAAAAAGACGACGCGGGCGGTCGTCTGCATCTTTTCGGACGCCTCCGCCTTCTCGAGCTCGAAGCCCACATAGTCGCAATAGATCTTGAAAGCGCGGAGCTCTTCCGAGAGGGAAACAAGCCCCTCTTCGGCGGCGTTTTTGCGCACCGTCTGCCTACTTTCTTCCTCTTTGAGGGAAGCAAAAAGTTCCGCGCCCGTGCGCTCCCCCGTGTAGGGGCAGGGGGAAAAGGACGCGGCGGAAAGGAGCGCCTCCGCCTCGGAAAGGACGCTCTTATGGCATACGAAAAGAAGAAGCACCCCGTCCCCGTTCGAAACCGTTTCGCAGTCGCAAAGGGGCAGAGCGCGGAGCCCCGCCTCAAGGGCCTCCCATGCGGCGGAGGATACGGTGCCGAAGCGCACCGCCGTGTGTCTCGTATCTCTGCAATCGGAGAATTTTACCCCCGAGAGGGTGTACGGGAAAGCTGCGGCGCACTCGCGGGAAAGCCTCGAAAGCTCCCCCTCCGCGCCTGCGATCTCCTCCGTAAAGAATTTGACCTGTTCTCTTATCTCCTCCGCGCGGGAACGGTAGTCCTTGGCGGCGACGAATTCGGAGTATGCAACCTCGAACCCGTCCTCCGTCCCCTCCGCCTTTTCCCCCTTTTCGTGGGGGGCATGTGCGGAAATTACGCCGAGCGCGTCCTCGAGCGACGCAAGATAGGAAGAGAGCGCTTCCCTGTTCGAAGCAAGGGGGGCGGTGTCCTCCGATTCGGCGCGGCAGGCGATCTCGGCGGCGCGGGTGCGCTCGAGCGCATTTAAGACCTTGTCGCGGTCGTAGGAGAGCACCGCGAGGTCGAGTTTTCGCATCGGAACGATCATTTGGTGACCCTCGAGAGGACTTCGGCGACGTACACGTCGAGGGAGGCCATGCGCGCCTCGGCGTCGTCGGAGGCCGATTTTTTCACCTCTTCGACGGCGCGAAGATAGGCCTCTTCCGCCTCGGCGCGGGCCTTATTTTCGATCTCCTCCGCCCGCTCTCTGCATGCGGCCTCAGACGCCTTTTTGAGCTCCATTGCCCTCTTTTCGGCGGCGTTGACCGTTTCGGCGGCGTCGCTTTCCGCCTGTTTTTGAAGTTCCGCCGCCCGCGCTTCCGCGTCTTTTACGGCGGTGATGACCGTCTCTTCCATACGATTTTTCCGACGCCCGAACTTCTTTCGGCGTCGGTCCTTGTAGTATATTGTACCCTTTCCCCGCCGCTTTGTCAAGCGTGCGCGGCAAAAAATCGCGTTTCCTAAAGCACTTCTTGCCTCCGCCGTTTCCAAAGGGAAATTTCCAAACGATTTTTTCGAAAAGTCCTTGACATTTTTTGCGCAAGACGCTTGACAATTTTTTGCGCTTTGCTATATTATATGGTACAAAGAACTTTCGGCATCATCCGAAAGTAAGGAGGGAACTATGAAACGCATCCTCATTGTCATGCTGTCGGGGCTGTGTCTTCTTGCGGGGCTTGCCTTTTCCGCCTGCGCAAAGGAAACGGGCGACTGCAAGCATGAAAACGCGGCAAGCAGCGTCGTTCAGGAAGCGACCTGCACCGAGGACGGGCTCAAGAGCTTTACCTGTCCCGACTGCAACGAGACGTGGACCGAACCCATCGAGAAGCTCGGCCACAGCTATCAAAAGAACGACGATCTGTCCGTTGCGGCGAGCTGCACGGCGCCCGGGAAGACGGTGGAAGTCTGCTCCCGCTGCCAGAACGTCCGCACGACCCCGCTCGAACAGCTCCACCACGAGTACGAGACGGACGAGACCGCCTCGACGGCGGCAACTTGCACGACCGTGGGCGTCACCGTCCGCATCTGCAAAAACTGCAGCGACCGTCAGGAGATCTTCACCGCCGCGACGGGGCACCGCTGGGAGGGCGAGGACTGCACGGGCAAGCACTGCACCGCCTGCACGGCGACTCTTCCCGCGACGGCTACCCACAACTACCGCGCAACAGAGACGGTTGCCGCCACCTGTGAGGCGGACGGACACACCGACTACGTCTGCACCGCTTGCGGAGACAGCTACACCGAGACGACCCCCAAGACGGGGCACGCCTACCGCATCGTAAGCGAGACCGAAGAGGACACCCCGAAAGAGGGCGAGACCTGCGTCTTTGCCGCCGCCCGTGTTCTTCGGTGCGACAACTGCCCGAGTGAGATCACGCAGAACTACGAGGTCGTGCATCACACTTTCATCACGAAGATCGTCCGCGACGCGACCTGTATGGCCCCCGGCGAGAAGCACATCGAGTGCTCTGCCTGCCACGAGGTGAAGGAAAATTCGCAGCAGGCGATCGCAATCAACGCGAGCGCGCACCAATGGGACGAAGGCACCCGCGAGGGGAACGTCCTTACATATAAGTGCAACCTCGGCGACCACGAAAAGAAGTCGATCGTCGCAGAGGAAAACGCCAAAGAGGTCGGCGTCACCAAGGAAGCTCTTCAAGAGACCAACGAAGTCGTCGTCAAGGGCGTTGCCATCGAGATGAACGACGCCGCAAAGAGCAGCCTCCCCACGGGAAATCTCACCCTCGCGCTCGACTCCACCACGGATCTTAACACGCTCGAAGGCGTCGATCCTTCCCTCAACGAAAAGCTCTCGGGGAAGGAGATCTACGACATCACCCTCAGCGACGGAACGAGCAACACGACCTCCTTCGGCGAAGGCGGAGAGGTCACCGTCCGCATCCCCTACACCCTTGCGGAGGGAGAGGACGTCGATTCCATCGTCATCTGGTACGTCAACGGCGACAAGCTCACCCCCATGAAGGCGACCTACTCGAACGGGTTCGTCACCTTCGTCACGGAGCACTTCTCCTATTACACCGTCGGCAAATACACCGCCGAAGAGATGTGTGCGGAGTTCGGCCACATCCGCATCGAGCGCTACAAGGCGCCGACTTGCTTCGAACAGGGCTACCGCATCGAGGTCTGCACCCGCTGCAACGCCATTCTGACCCCCGAAGCGCAGCGCGTTCTCCCCGCCCTTCAGCACGAATGGGAGGAGAGCGGCACCCCCGCGACCTGTACCGCAAGCGGGACGGTGACGCGCACTTGCAGCCACTGCAACACGGTCGTCACCACCGTCGTTCCCGCGACGGGACACAGTTGGACGCAGACGAACGAGACCGCCGCGACCTGCACCGCCGCCGGCAGCCGCACCTTCCGCTGCGAACACTGCGATGAGACGTACACCGCCCTTCTTCCGCAGCTCAGCCACAACTTCTCCGCCGTCGTCACCGAGCCCACCTGCACCGAGGACGGCTATACGACCTACACTTGCACCAACGACGGCTGCGGCTACGAATACCGCGGCGCGAAGGTAGCGGCGCTCGGACACAGATGGAATCTCGACGCCCCCACTTGCGGCGAAGGGCAGGTCTGCACCGTCTGCGGCGCGAAGGGCCTCGACGCAACGGGCGAGCACGTCTTTGAAAACGGCGTCTGCACCGTCTGCGGACAGGGCTGCGAGCACGAATATGAATATGTGCGCACCATCCCCTCCACTTGCCGTATGCCGGGGTATGCGCTCTCGGTCTGCTCCAAGTGCGGCGCCGAGAAGCGGGAATATCTTCCCATCGGCGATCACACCTTCGAGAACGGCGTGTGCACCGTCTGCGGCGCCAACGACGAGGCGTCCGCCCGCTTCTTCGAGAACTTCTTCGCAAGTCTGTATTCGGAGGCCTATTCCGTCCATTCCGACGGGTTCACCTTCTCTATGGTCGACGGACGTGACGACACGAACGGCCAAGGCACCCTCCTCGACGTCCGCGTCAGGATGACGCCCGACGGCAAGACGCTCTACTACATGCACGTCGTCGAGTCGTACACCGATCGGTCCGGCCGCACGGATGAGGAGATCCTCTACGTGTTCGACGGCGACTACCTCTACACCAAGTACACCGAGGACGACGATACGACCTATTCGAAGTCGGTCTCCGACGGCACCCTCCCCGAGCCCCTTGCGGCGATCATGGGCGTGATGCAAAATCAGGCGATCGCCGACTATGCAAACACCCTTAAAACGGCGAATAAGGACCTCTTCTCCCGCCTTCTTCTCACGGCGGCGAACACCTTCTTCGCACGCGAAGCGGCGGCGGACGGCTACACCGTCACCGTTCAGACGGAGGCGCTTGCCGCCCTCGTCAAGGCGATGAAGGAAGAGAACGTCGAGACCTTCTTCGACGCACAGTTCGGCGAAGGGAAGTTCGCCTCCCTCGTCGACTTCATCGACGACGTCGTCTTTACCCTTCCCCTTCCCTCGGCGGTGACGCGCATCTTCAATACCGCCGCGGACTACGGGATCGACCGCGCCGTCCTCTTCAAGCTCATCGAGGACATCCTCACCGAGCAGACGGGCGACCAAATCTCCATCGAGGACCTCATCCTCAGCTACTCCACGGCGACGCTTGCCGAGGTCGCTGCCGAGATGCAGGAGACGGATGCGGCGGAGCTCGAAGGCATGTTCGATCAGATGGTCGAAATGTTCACGGACGAAAGCACGACCGTGTACGACGTTCTCGACATGATGGTCCCCGTCGGCGAAGGCGTCCTCTTCTCCGAGAGCATCGGCCTTGCCCTCGACGGTCTCCTTCAGAGCGGCGTCGCGGAGCTCGTCTTTACGACGAATTCCGCGGGCAGCATCCTCTCCCTCACCGCCTCCGTCGACGGCTTCGAAACGGAAGTTCAGGGGCAAACGACGACCCTCGGCGGCGACTTCACCGCCTACTGGAACTACAAGGGTGAAATTGCGGCCGGCGAAGAATTCGCCCTTCTCACGTCGCCCTTCGACGCCCTCCGCGAAGAGGTCCGAAAGGGCAACGGAACATACACCCTCGAGGGCGACATCGCGTCGCTCGAATCGACGCAGAAACAGCACCTCACCCTCGAATGGACGGTGGAGGGCGGCCGCCTCGTATTGAACGGCACGCTCGACAGAGAATACGTCTATGACCGTTCGGAGACGGGGCTGGGTACGACGATGGAACGGGGTGAGATCCAACGCTTCCTCTTCCACGTCGAAGACGCCGAAAAGATGCAAGTAAGCGCTTGGGCAAACTGCGGCGATTGGCTCAAGTATTCCCTCTACCCCGAAGGGACGTTCTCCTCCATCCAGTTCTACCGCGAATACAACGAGGAGGGCGAGATCGTCGACCAAGGCGAGGAGGAGCGCGGTTCGGATCGGGAATACCGCGACAGCGTCTACCTCTACTTCCTCCCCGCGGAGAAGCAATTCGCCGTGCAGTCTCAGCATCATCTGGTGCGCGACGAAGAGCTCTCGACGACCTTCGACATGGTCGACTGCGAAGAGGCTTATTTCGACGTCTACTCCTGCACCGAATGCGGCGAAAAGGACGTCGAGCGCGTATCCTACTATAAGTGGCATAACTACGTCGAGAGCGTTACCCTCGACGAGGGCGCAACGAGCTGCACGGAGGGCGTCACCCGCACCGCCGAGTGCACCCAGTGCGGGGAGTCTGAGACCGAACACTTCTACGAACACATCACGACGCGGACGTACGAGGATCTTCAAACGCCGCACGGCACCCTCCGTCTCACGATCGAGTCGTGCGCCTGCGGGGAAAACGCTTACTTCGAGTACCGTAACTATGATGGCGGAGAAGGCTGCCGCTTCGAGTACAGCGGCTCCCTGCCTCGGACGGAGGACGGCCATGAGGTCGACCTCTACAACTGTGTGATCACGGGCTGTACCGCCTACATGACGGAGGAGTATTGGAGAGAGGAGGACCTCTCGACCTGTACCGTCACCAACCACCGCGTCTACCGCTTCTATTCGGATGAAGAGACGCAGATCGGAAAGACGGAGGGCTATTCCTTCCAAAGCAGCTATTTGGAACACGATCTCCACTCGCCTGAAGTGTCCGAAAAGCAGTTCGACCTCGACGCCGACGGCTACACCGGTACCCGCACCGAATACACCTATCCGTGCCCGCACAACTACCGCAGAGTGGAAGAGTTCCGCTACGACGAGTACGGTCGGAGCATCTATCGGAGCTATGAGTATTACCTCGGCGGGGAGCTTACATCGGGTTTCCGCGAGGAACGCGTGTTCACGGGCTGCGACTACGTTCTCACCTATGCCGAACTTCCCGAGCGTCCCGACGGCTACACCCGTCAAGAACGCGGCACAGAGCATGCGATCGCCGAGCCAGAATTCCTTCCCGAGACCTGTACGCAGAGCGGGTACGACTACGGGCGCTGCGCCGTCTGCGAGCAGGATGTGTACTCTTGGAGGACATACCCGCGCGATCACCAGTTCGAAAACGGCGTCTGCAATCAATGCGGCCTCAAAGACGAACAGTCGAACAGCGGACACATCGTTTTCGAGGATCTCACCGACTACCTCCGCGGCACAGAGTACATCGTGGGCGTCTGGGATCGCGAACGGGGCTATTCGGAGCAGCCCATGCTCCAGCTCGTCTACCTCAATGCGGAGGGCTATGAGCAGCTTGTCCTCCTCGAAGGGATCGACATCCGCCGCTCCTACATCGTGCCGGATCCTTCCGAGGATCACCTCAATGAATACCTCTACATCATCGACATGGCGGCGATCAAGGCAAAGATCGATCCCGCCGTCGGGACCTTCGTCGGCCTCCGCCTGAGCATCGTTCCCGACCGCATGTACGACTGGGAGGTCGTCTCCATCACCCTCGCAGACGAAGCCGCAGAGCTTTGGGACATGGTCCGAGAGGCGGAGGGCGGCAAGCTCGGCCTCGAATCGTGGGGAATGCCCTACCTCTCCCTCGAAGAGGACGGGAGCATCGTCTACTTCGAACGCTATGAGACGAGCGACCGTATCGACGAATCGACCTCGACCGAAGGAGAGATCGAATACACGACCTACTCCGTCGAAATGACGGAACGGCGCATCGTGCTCGGGACGAAGAGCATCGTCCTCACGCTGAACGGCAACTGGAAGGAGTTCCGCTTCCGCGGAAGAGTGGAAGTGACGCGCTACACCGTCACCTACCGTGAGCACATGGAGGAGGGAAAGCCCGTCACCGAGGAGATCTCGAGGACGCCCGAAGAGACGAGCTATGAAGAGGATTCCGTGAGCTTCTACTTCAACCCCGTCGAAAAGACCGTCACCCGCGTCTACCCCTCGGAGGACCCCGGCCAAGCGTAAATAAGCGCTGAGAAAAGAAGCGCCCGACGAAAATTCGTCGGGCGCTTTCCTTATGCCGTAAAAGCCGCAACCGTGAAGTAGCGGAGCGGGATGATTCATGTCATACTGAGCGAAGTCGAAGTATCGCCTTCCTCTTGCCCCCTCCGTCGGAGGGGGGTAGGGGGGTGGGTGCCAAGGGGGACCCTCTCTTCCTCTTGCCCCGCCCCGGCCTCTCTTCCTCTTGCCCCCTCCGTTGGAGGGGGGTAGGGGGTGGGCGCGCCGTTAATCAGACAACGCCCGTTTCGGCGGCAGGGACCGCCGCCCCCCCCCGTCGGGCTTGCCAGCCCTCCTGTCGCGCGCCACTCACAGCGCACCGCGCTGTTGAGTAGGAATGGCAAC